>NZ_JBFSRZ010000019.1:0-82281 GCF_041466065.1 Vibrio sp. 10N.239.312.C11 | reverse complement strand
TGATCAGATCGTAGGTTCTTGATTTAGTTCCATTGAATTACGCAACAAAGCCCTTTGTAATATTTAGTTTTTTTGGGTTAGAGTACTCGCATATTTTTTGCGTATATAACGTTTACGCATATAGCTTCGTCGTATAGTTTCAACAAATTGACAAGGCATTAGGTGATCGAGAGAATTATGAGTGACTACCAACTGACTGTGATTAGCCAAGTTTGGGTTTTATTAGCCTTCTACCCCATGGTTTCTTATCTCTACTACTTAAATTCCAGGTCGATTGCTCAATCTGCTCACGGCCTATTATCCTTAGTTGGATTTTTTTATGCTGTTGTTGCATGCGAATTTACTCAGTTTGACCCCCTGTATTATTGGTATTGGCCTATTGGTCTGTTTTTTGTCCTATCTTTGCTTTCAACAATCTACTCATTTAAAGCCTTTAAAGGGAAGAAATTAGTGCATCTCATTCATGTGGTTACCATCCTCTCGAATGTACTGACCAGTTTTGTTTCGTTAATGGCGGTAGCCCATGATTGGATATAAGCGCCAAACAAATATTTAAGATTTCGAAGGTCTTGCCACGCGACTGCTTGCCAACCCACTAGTGATATGAAAAAGCCATCACGAGGATGGCTATTTACGATTATAGATTGCAGAGGCACACCTTCATAACGCTCGTCTAAACGCTATTTAGTCAAATCGGCTTTGATCTGATCAACTTGATTCGCCAAAGAAGTATCTTGGAAATATTCACTGTGTGTTTTTCCTAAGTACAACTTCTTATTTGCTACTCGTTGATCCAACTTGTCTTTAACAATAGTGCCTTGTGCCAACTTATTGTTTAACTCAAGCGCAATTGCGGAGCTGTCTGAGACTATACTTCCTTTCGTATCGTAGTAACGAACTTGGCTGATATTCGCATCAAATGGGTCACAGTAAGCCGCTCCCAAATCACCATTTTCAATAATGCTGCTGTATTGTGCTTCGCTGATAGGCGTCTCTTTGTTTAGTACGAACTGGCTCCCTCGTACACACCAATTAATTCTTGTTCCAACACCTGGGAAGTATGCCGAGATCAAGTTAACTGCATAGTATGTATCTGGGGCTGACTGGTTTAATTTTGCATATCTATCAATCACCTTACCGCCAACAACTTGGAACTCAACTTTGCCATTGTCATAAGACTCAAAGAAATAGCTATTTCTAAACATCTTGCTGAAATTGACGTTATCAACAAAGCGCCCACTGTCGGATGTGAAGCTTTTCAGTTGCTGCTTGTGTTGAATACTACCTGTTGTAATGTTCGTCACTAAACCAACCACTGTGTTTTTCGCAGCGTCACTTTGCCAAGCCGTATAGTTACTTATATTTTGTTGAGGTGTGCTTGTCTTAGCATCGGCATCTACACTGTACTTGTAACTAAGCTCGGTAATGTCCTGGCCTACTTTATTGACCTTGGCATATGACTTGTAACGACGCGCTTCGCAATCTTGAAAATTTGCATCATAGTAGAAATAACTGATCCAATCTTTAGCTTCGATAGCTTCGGTGGTGTGAGCAGAGTAATCGACAATTCCGTTTGCGCCATAAACACCATAGAAACCTTTGAGATCTTTTTGCTGCTTAGATGATAGCTCTTCATTAAATTCATCGTCCCAACCAATACTGTAAATATTAAACAGGTTTAGAGACTTGATACACTCTTTGATATCAGTACTACCTATAGCATTAGCTGTATACATGACGGGACTACTATAAGAGTTTTTTGCAACGTCATCTTTTGGATCTGCAACACTTCCTGATGCCGGGGTTATGGACATTTGAGGAACTACGGTTTTAGTCTTTTTAGGTGGTGGCGCAGCGCTATCGCTACCACCACCGCATGCAGAAAGTGTTACAGCTAATACTGATATCGTTCGGATAATAAACTTCAAATTTTTTCCTCGGCATTTTGAGCAAGTGATTATATAAATGATCACTCAAATACGATCAAAAAACTAAATGCTTATATAACCAAATTCAAACCATTGACGAAACATACGTGTACGCCCGCTATCAAGACCAAATTTAATCTTTTAATAACAAAAAGTTAAATATAAAAATGGAAAGTAAGCGATTATTGACACGCTTGACAAAAGAAACCAATCACAACAAACGGTTCTTATACTGTTCTGGCGTTTGGTTCGCGTAACGTTTAAACATAGTGATAAATGGGCTTGCTTGGTTATAGCCCAATGTAAGAGCGACCTCTTTGACCGATTGGCCGTTTCTTAACAAGTCCATTGAGTACAGGTAGCGCACTCGTAGTCGCCACTCTGTAAAGCTCATTCCAAGCTCCGTCTGGCAGTGGCGAGAAAGGGTTCTTTCCGTAGTGTGGACACGTTCAGCCCAATCTTTCAGCGTCACTTCATCGGTTGGGTTCTCTTCAACAGAAGCTAATATAGGCGCTAGATACTTATTGTCAGTTGAAGGCAAGAAGTGGTGTTCAACCTCACGCTGCGCAAGTTGGTCAAGCAGTACCTGAACGAGCCTTTGATCTTGCTCTGTTTCCGCAACATTGATTCCACGCTCGCGAAAGTCATCGATAATAGAAGACACAATCGGCGTGATCTTTATAAGGCTGGTTTTATCTGGCAGATGTTGCGTGAGTTCTGGGGCAATATTTAGCGAGCAGTAGTCCAAAGGCTTACGGTTATAACTGCAATGCATCACCCCGGCTGGTACCCAAATCGCTAAATGTGGCGGCGCTAGAAATCGGGTGCTTTCCGCTTCCATCTCTAATATACCGCCACTGATCAATTGAACCTGTCCCCATGAGTGGCTATGAACTCGGGTTTCAGTGTTCGAAAGAAACGCTTCAAAATTCATAAATACGTTGGATGGTGCCTTATCAATTGATAAGGATGGATGAAGGTTTCTGGAGTGTTTTTTCAAACTTGTCTTCCTATCGCGCCTGATGTCTTTCTAAAGATACTTGTAAGTATAACGACCTGTCAAACTAGCCGCATCAACTCATTTGCGACGGAATTCACATGCATTATCTCTTACCATTTTTTACAGTCTGTATCTGGGCCGCCAATGCAATCGTCAACAAGCTTGCTGCAAGCACCATAGAACCTAGCGCGATGAGTTTTTACCGCTGGTTTTTTGCGATGTTAATTCTCACGCCTTTCTGCATTCGCCCAGTGATGAAACAGTGGGCTGTCATTAAGCCAAACTTATCTAAATTAGCGTTCCTCGGCTTTTTAGGCATGGTGTTGAACCAATCTCTAGGTTACTACGCAGGCTTAACCACAACCGCTTCTAACATGGCATTGATCACGTCTTTAGTCCCGTTAATCAGTGTGTTTCTAAGCGTTCCTTTATTGCACAAGTCGATTTCTAGTTTGAGTATTGTGGGTGGTGTATTGTCACTGTCAGGCTTAGCTCTGATGTTAGGTAAAGGCGACCCGTTATTCTTCATGCATCAAGAATTGACTCAAGGCGATGGCTATATGTTAATTGCGGCCTTTGTTTATGCTTCTTACTGTGTGTTATTGAAACGCTGGAAAATGCCAATCAGTAGCTGGGTGGTGATTTACATTCAGGGTCTGTTTGCTGTCGCGATGCTTACGCCACTTTGGCTTACCAGCGAACAGCTTTTACCACCGCAACAAGCGCTCCCATTGATAGCTTACGCCGCGGTGGCCGCTTCGATTTTAGCGCCTTGGATGTGGGTGAAAGCGATTGACACGATTGGCGCGGATTCAAGCGCGATGTTTATGAATCTGATGCCAGTTATCGCGATTGTATTGGCTTCCACCTGGCTGGGTGAAAAGATTAGCCAGTTCCACATCATTGGTGGTGTGATGGTGATTTCAGGCGTCATCCTCACGCAAATCAAAAGAAAGCCAAGGCTTGAGGCTCCCTTACCTCAGCAAAACTAACCCCGCTTAACCTGCGACAATGCCCATTCCATTTTCCACTCAGTACCTGCCTCGTTAGCAGGTACTTTTGCTTATTTTCAATTTCTCGATTCATGCTCTCTGATTTTATTTTTCGTTCATGAAGCTTTTAAGTACGCTTAATAATGGTGTTTGCTATTGCAATATCTCGCCAACTTCCATTTAATGCACTAAGTACGGTTTAAGTGTTCAAAGCGTTAGAATAACTCTCCAGAAAGCAGGTAACTGTTGCTCTAATCGCTCTCCTATGTTCACACGGCTCATGTAACCCAGGTCGCCATGAGCCATTTAGAAAGATTATGGCAACGAAAGAACCGTCTAGTCACTTTGGTTTATACAAAAGTGAATACTTTAAAATCGATATAAATTTAGCTTTAATACCTTAATTTACCGACAAATACAGATTATTATTGCAAAATGTATTAAACGAGTTTTCTAGCAATAATACGAAAGGAAATATCTACGCGAAGGTTCTATACTTTTCAGAACAGAAAGTAAGCTGATAAGAAAACAAACCTAACTATCGTTTTGGGATTAATTAAGATACCATCACTTTAACTAAACCAGATAAGCGACGGTTAGTTGGCTAACTCAAAAAGGTACCGATATGAGTACCACACGGCTTAGAAACACCTAGCATTCCGCTAGGTGTTTTTTTTGCAACCCACCCTTCCGCCAACTTGCTCGATAGAGTACTCCTCTGTTGGAGAGTCACGTCCACCTCCTTTAAACATCAATAGTCATCAACTCGCCATCTGTTTGAAAAAATAGTCTTGTTCGTGAGATTATCCGCTTTAATTTATGTCATCTTAAGTATATTGTTATTAGCAAGTAACGAGCATGTTATTCAGAACAATAATAATGAAGGAAGATAGATGAGCAGTCACAATAGCCGACAAGATGGTAAACGAGACGTTACTCTGCGTTTTTTAGCTGAACCCGGGGATGTGAACTTTGGTGGTAAAGTTCATGGTGGTGCCGTAATGAAATGGGTCGATTTAGCGGCTTACGCTTGTTCTGCTGGATGGAGTGGTAAGTACTGTATTACCGCTTACGCTGGTGGTATTCGATTCGTTGCTCCAATCCATGTGGGTAACCTTGTTGAAGTAAGTGCGAAGGTCATTTATACAGGGTCATCTTCTATGCACATCGCTATCGATGTTCAAGCCAGCGACCCAAAAGAACTCAACAACCGCCTAACGACTCACTGTATCGTTATTATGGTCGCTGTTGATGAAAATGGTAACCCGACTAAAGTGCCAGAATGGGTACCAGAAACATCAGAAGACATCGAATTAAGAGATTCTGCTATTCGTCTAATGAACATGCGAAAACAGATCGGTGAAGAGATGGAAGCACACGTAAAGTATCTTAAATAGGCGCCACTAACAGATCTACCCTACAAAACCTTATTACGATGCCAGGCAGTACTTGCTTGGCATTTTCAATTCCCTCTCTATACCCAAGTAAATCCGTTACACACCTAATGCTGACTATAAAGCGTGATACCCAGTCAAAAGTTAAAATGATCCGATACTTGTTCACGGATTTATTTTGACTGTAATAAAGTCGTCATTTTGCTCTGTTTAAATACCGCCAATCATAATGGATGTATTTAAATTTCTTGGAGCCACTTTTGAGCACAACATTTCCCACCCTTTGCGAATCTACACTGACGAACTTGAAGGCAGTTGAGTATCAATGGGTTAGAAGTTTGTACGTCGAAGGCTACGACACGAATGAAATTAACCACTATATCCAAGCTTGTTTTGGCGGTGATCAGACGTTTGCGGATCTGTTTCGTCGCGTAGCTCTTTATCAAGACAGCATCTATGTTTTACTTCAGCATTTAGGTTGCGCACCTTCTAGCAAAGAGTTCTAGTCTCACATCACCTCTTCCTTTTCCCCTTCCCTTTTTGAAATATTTACCACTAAATCAATAACTACCGAGAATACCCACCACAAAAAATTAACACGAGCCTGCCTTTATAGGCACTTTCTGTGTAATAGACCGATCCGTTGCATGCAAATTATTGAAGTATCACGCATGGAAATATTACACATATATCAATAGAGCTGTGGCCCCCTATACTGAGTGTCTGATTTGTGAGACTCGTTGATGTCTTCAATTAGAGAGATGAAACCGGAAAAATCCAGGAAAGAGGTACTTCAGTATTTAATGACTGAAAGAAACCAAAAAGACTGAGATAGAGATAGAGATAGAGATAAAAGTAGCGGGCATAAAAAAACCCAAGTAAGTACCTGGGTTAGAGTTACAAAAACCACTAATCATTAATAGCGTAAGGAACCTGATTAGTAGCCAGCTATGCGTAACCTGAGGGTTATTTTTATTACTGATCGGCGGCCAAACCAAATGATGTAATAAAAATGCCAATATAGAGCGACCTAACGGTCGCTCTTTTGTCTTTCTTATAAGGACAGCTTATCCTTTTACACCACCCGACGTCAAACCGCCAACTAACCAACGCTGAGCCAGTAAGAACACGATAGTAATCGGAAGTGCGGAAAGTACCGCTGCTGCCGCAAAGTCGCCCCATAAGTAGTTCTGAGGATATAGGTACTGCTGCATACCTACCGCTAGCGTGTAAGAGTTCACGTCCGATAATAGGATGGAAGCAACTGGTACCTCACCAACAACACCAATGAAAGATAAAATGAATACAACCGCTAGGATGGGTACTGACAGTGGTAATAGAACCAATCTGAACGCTTGCCAAGGTGTTGCGCCATCTAATGCTGCAGCTTCTTCCAAAGAGTTATCAATCGTCTCAAAGTAGCCCTTAATCGTCCAAACGTGTAATGCAATACCGCCCAAGTACGAGAAGATCAGACCGCCATGCGTATTCAAGCCTAAGAATGGGATGTATTGCCCTAATTTGTCGAACAGTGCGTAGATAGCCACTAGAGCCAATACCGCAGGGAACATTTGAAAAATCATCATCGCTTTCAGGATAGTTTCTTTACCTTTAAAGCGCATACGAGCAAATGCGTAAGCCGATGTTGTCGACAGTGTAACAATAAGAATTGACGTAATACCCGCTACTTTTATTGAGTTCCACAGCCAAGTCAGTACTGGGAATGGAGGCGGAGTAACTGAGCCATCAGCATTCGTCACTGACATACCCAGAGCCAATTTCCAGTGTTCCAAAGATGGGTTGTCTGGAATCAAGCTACCGGTTGCAAAGTTACCTTCGCGGAATGAGATAGCAATAATCATCAGTAGTGGGAAAATAATTAGCGCTAAGAAGCACCACAGCGCAATATGCGTTGCCCATACTCGGTATTTAAGGCTCTTACCTTGTACCATAGCCATTGTCGTGCTCCTTAATCTTGAGTCAATTTAGTGAAACGAAGGTTTAGTAACGCTAGTGCACCAACCAATAGGAAGATAAGCGTTGCGATTGCACTTGCTAGACCAAAATCTTGACCGCCGCCGCCTTCGAATGCAATTCGGTACGTGTAGCTTACAAGCAAGTCTGTGTAACCCGCTGGCTCAGAAGTACCAATCATGTTCGGGCCACCGTTCGTCAATAGTTGAATCATTACAAAGTTATTGAAGTTAAAGGCAAACGCTGCAATCAATAGCGGTGTCAACGGTTTTATCATCAATGGAAAAGTGATTCGCTTGAAGTTATCAAGGAAGTTAGCACCATCGATTGCTGACGCTTCGTATAAATCTTCAGGAATCGCTTTTAGTAGACCCATACATAGAATCATCATGTAAGGGAAGCCTAGCCAAGTGTTAACAATCAACACCATGGTTTTCGCTAAGATCGGGTCGGAGAACCAGTTTGGGCTTAAACCAAAGATACTCTCAAGCACCATGTTAATCTCACCAAAGCTCTGGTTGAATAGGCCCTTAAAGATAAGAATCGAGATAAATGCTGGTACGGCGTAAGGCAAAATTAGTAAGACACGATACACAGCACGGCCTTTCAGCTCTTCCCACTGCACAACGTTTGCCAGAACCAAACCAATTGCAAGTGTGAAGGCTACCGTACAAATGGAGAACACAACCGTCCAAATAAAGATGCTGATAAACGGTTCTTTGATGCCGTCATCTTTCCAAACACGTTCAAAGTTAGCCGTACCAATGTCTACAACAAACCCTGGAGAAATGGTGTTACCGATAAACTCACCTTTCTCGTCAACCGGTTGGTAGAAACCCACTTCCATGTTTGGTTTCAATATTTCGCCAGATTCATTGTTGTATAACGTTTCCCCGTCATCTTGAAGCGTGTAAAGCGGTGCAACGGCAGCAAATTTACGTAAGCCGCTCATGCGGATGTCATCACCATTTGGCAGATGGAAATCGACACCACTGATCACAGAGCGATTTTGGATGATCGCTTTGATCTTCTCTTTTTCACCTTGTACAGAGTCAATTGCAGATAGGTCCATCTCTGTTGATGTCATGCCTTCCAGAGAAAATACATCAGTTGCTAACAGCTGGTCGCCATCTTTCACAACGATCTGGTGACCGTTATCTGTTTTGTACAAAGTGAATGGGTAGCTTTCACCGCTTTGGAATGAACGGTCTAAAAGAACGGTTTGAGTACGCTCTAGAGAGAGCTGGTTTTTTGCGCTGTAGTTAGTAAACGCAAGCCCTACGGTATATGCCAGTGGGAAAAGAATGAATAAGATCATTCCGGCAATACCGGGGTAAATATAACGGTGGGCGTAAGTTTTCTTACTACCAAAAATGTAAAGAGCCAAAGCCGTTAAAATCACAGTAAGCAGCGCAAATGCGAGCTCACCGCGAGAATACATTAAAATTGTAGCGTAGCCATTAATTAAGCCAACACTACCAAGCAACCCCCATTTGATGAAGACGCTTTTACTGCCTGGAAGGCTTGATGGTGCCGGGATCGCATCTGAACCTTGAACTGACTGCATAGAGGAACCTGCTAACGAGATATAAAAATAGAAAAGTAAGGAGAGGTTGCCCCCTCCTTAAAAGGTAGTGCTTGGTTGTTACTTAGTCATTCGAGCTTCAGCACCTTTTAGTGCTTGCTCTACTGATTGACGGCTATCAACTACGTTGCCAATAGCTTCTTCCATGCTGTACCAGAATGTTGTGAACTGAGGGATGTTAGGCATGATTTCGCCGTTCATCGCGTTATCCATTGTTGCTGCAATACGAGTGTCGCTGTCTAGTTGACGTTGGAAAGAGTTAAGAGCAACAGCGCCTAGTGGCTTGTCGTCGTTCAAGCTCTTCATACCTTCATCAGTTAGTAGGTAGTTTTCCATAAACTCAACGGCTAGATCACGGTTTGGAGAAGCGGTGCTGATACCACCAGCCCATACACCAACGAATGGCTTAGACGCTTTACCGTTGAACTTAGGCAATGTTGCTACGCCGTAATCTACGCCAGCTTTCTCGATGTTTGCCCAGCCCCAAGGACCGTTAATTGTCATTGCAACGTTACCTGCTACGAATTCAGATTCAGCAACTGAGTAATCCATATCCGCAGAAATAACTTTGTCTTTTACCATCTTCTCAATGAAACCTAGAGACTTCTGAACACCGTCAGTCGCTACGCCTGCATCTTTAATGTCGTAACCTTCCGCTGTTTGCTTGAACGCGTAACCGCCGTCAGCTGCAAGTAGAGGCCATGTGAAGTAAGCGCCACCACGTAAAGGCCACATGATTGCTTTCTTGCCATCTTTTTGAAGCTTAGCGTTTAGTGCAGGGATCTCTTCCCAAGACTTAGGTGGGTTAGGGACAAGTGCTTTGTTGTAGATAAGAGAAACTGACTCAACTGCAACTGGGTAAGCGATTGTTTTACCGTCGTAAGAAACAGCATCCCATGCGAAGTCTACGATACCTTCTTTAGTTTCCTTAGAAGGTTTGATATCAACAAGAAGACCTGCTTCTGCAAAACCACCAAAACGGTCGTGTGCGTAGAAAATCATGTCTGGGCCATCGCCAGCTGCTGCAACCTGAGAGAATTTCTCTTCTAGTTTGTCAGGGAAAGCGACGGTTACTTTAACACCAGTATCTTCTTCAAAGCGTTTACCTACTTCAGCCATTCCTTCATAAGCTTTGTCGCCACCAACCCAAATAGTTAGTTGACCTTCTTCGATAGCAGCGTTTGCACCAAAAGAACCCAGAGCAACGATTGTGCCTAGAGCTACAGCGCTTAGAGCGTTTTTCATGTCAATATCCTTTTTATATTTATACGTAGGGCGCATTCAATTAAGACGAGCCAGTTTTCGGAGGCTATGATCTGAGAAAATCAATGACAGCTCATCATCCTAGCCACTACGCCCTAGCTATTATGGCCTAATTTCGTGATCGTCATCCGGTAAGATTGGCGAGCGAAGTCACAAAGTAGATACTCATCGTGATCCACATCACCGTTATGCGGTGGATTTATTTGAACTGGATCGCCAGTTATAGATAACCCCCTTTATCTACTCCTCCCCTCCTACTCCCCCTAGTTAATTTTCTATTGGGAGGATGTACCATTACGCGAATTCACCGAAACTGCATTCATCCAAGAGTGGATAGTAAGAACCCTTTACCAGCGAATGTTATGCGTTGACGCATTCTTCATTTAGTTGGCTTCACTGCCCGCTGTTGTCTTTATTAAGCATCGAGCTAAATCTGTGATTGAATCACGGGGGAGATTTAGCTGGATGTGGGGGAAATAGGCACCAGTTTGGCTATGACGGGTGGGCTTGGTTAAAGAATTCAAGTCCCACCCACTTTTTTCTTACTCACTCAATACTTACCAATTCCTACAGTTACTGCTGACCCAAAAATTCCTTATAATGATCAGCAGTAAAACTTAAAATTTGATCGATCGAGGACAAGCTAGATGGCGAGTGTCACGTTAAAAAACGTTTATAAATCATATGGTGATGTACAGATTTCTAAGGACGTAACCTTAGACATCAACGAAGGTGAGTTCGTAGTATTCGTTGGACCATCAGGTTGTGGTAAATCGACGCTATTACGCTGTATCGCAGGTCTAGAAGATATTACGTCTGGTGATTTGTACATTGGTGAACAACGCATGAACGATGTTGAGCCATCAAAGCGTGGTGTAGGTATGGTATTCCAATCTTACGCGCTCTACCCTCACCTAAATCTCTACGACAACATGTCTTTTGGTCTTAAACTGGCAAACGCCGATAAAGCTGAAATTGACAAGCGTGTAGAACATGCTGCAGAAATCCTTCAGCTTGGTCACCTTCTTGAACGTCAACCTAAAGCATTGTCTGGTGGTCAACGTCAACGTGTTGCGATTGGTCGTACTTTGGTTTCTCAACCAAACGTATTCCTACTTGATGAGCCTCTATCTAACCTGGATGCAGCACTTCGTGTTCAAATGCGTTCACAAATCACCAAGCTACAGCGTCAACTGGGCTGTACCATGATTTATGTAACACACGACCAAGTTGAAGCGATGACAATGGCGGATAAAATCGTTGTGCTTGATGGTGGTTTTGTTTCTCAAGTGGGTAAACCTCTTGATCTTTACCACTATCCTCAAAACCGTTTCGTTGCTGGCTTTATTGGCTCACCAAAAATGAACTTTATGTCGGTTCACATCGAACAAGCTGAAGCTGAACGCGTATTGGTACAACTTTCAAACGGCATGACTTTCTGGATCCCAGTTGATGGCACGACTGTCAACGCTGGTGACCGTATGTCTCTAGGTGTTCGTCCTGAGCACTTATTGTCTGCTGAAACAGGTGATGCGACGATTGAAGCTGATGTGTTGATGGTCGAGAAGCTCGGTAACGAAACACAAGTTTACCTAAACCTCGACAGTGCCGATGCTGACGTTATCTATCGCCAGCCAGACACGTTGACGATTGAGTCTGGTGACAAGCTAGCGATTGGTATTCCTGCACACCGTTGTCACTTGTTCCATAGCGATGGTCGAGCATGTCGTCGCTTGTACAAAGAGTACGGCACCGACTAATCGGTTCGTCTTTTTAGGATATAACTTGCCCATATCGAATCCCTCTTACCTTATAAGGGGGATTTTCCGTTTAAGACAACCAGTTTTACCTTCACTAAATAGATCGCGCTTTGTCTGTTGTCTGTTGTCTGTTGTCTGTTCAGTATAAAAACAAAAAAGGCCTAGCGAATGCTAGACCTTTATCTGTTGGAGCTAAAAGCCACCCTATCTAAACGATAAAGATATAGGCTTGCTCAACTTTAATACCAATCGTAGTAAATAACTTAGTGAATTGGCGTATCACTTGTTTTATTGAACTGGCCAAAATGCTGTTCTAACACTTCAGGTGTCAGTTTGCCTTCCGCTTCTAGTCGCTTAAATTCAGCAACGATCGCTTTTTGCTCTTCAAGTGATGGAAGTTTCACTTCAGGCTCATCGCCCATCTCTTGAGTCATCTGCTCTAGTTCTTTTTCAAAATCGCTCATGATACTTACCTAAATATTAAACCTAGCGAGATTTTACTCATTTACGCTCTATGATGCTAGGGCGATTAGGTGCAAAGCCCGAAACCAGATCAAGTGAACATCAGCTTAAATGCAGAACTGCGGTCTGAATGGCGACGTTCAACGTAAAAAGCGATACCAAACGTAACAAGCTATACCAAACGTAAAAAGCAGTATCAGACGTAAAAGCCACACCAAACATAAAAAGCAGTATCAGACGTAAAAGCCATATCAACGAACAAACATGTTAGACGTAAAAAAGCCGGATTCACATGAAGTGAATCCGGCTCCAATTATAGTTCTGTATGTTTATTGGCTGTTAAAGCTTAAACGAGCCAACCATCTTATCTAGACGAGAAGAAAGCTGTTGAAGTTCTTGGCTCGCTTCAGCAAGCTGCTCTGCGGTTCCAGTCGTCACTTCGTTAATCGCGTTGATTTCTTCAATATTCTGGTTGATGGTATGAACTACGGTTGATTGCTCTTCCGTTGCCGTTGCCACTTGAGTGTTACGATCAGTGATATCAACGATACGGTCTGAAATACCACCCAGTACGTCCACCGCTTCATCCGACGCCGATACGCCTTCAAGTGTAATCACTTTGCCTGCACTCATCGCCGTTACGGCATCTTTAGCATCACTTTGCAGTTGGTTGATCATCTTCTGAATCTCTTCAGTAGAATCTGCGGTACGGCTTGCTAGGTTACGAACCTCATCGGCTACAACGGCAAAGCCGCGACCTTGTTCACCCGCACGCGCAGCTTCAATAGCAGCGTTCAGAGCTAGTAGGTTGGTTTGTTCAGAGATGTCACGAATTACACCCAAAATAGAGCCAATGTCTTGAGTCGTTGAAGCTAACTGCTCTACCACTTGACCTGTACTTTCGATGTCTTGCGCTAAACGGCTGATCGCGTCTTTTGCTTTGTTTACCACAGATCGGCCTACTTCAGTATTGCCTGAAGCCTGTGTTGCCGTTTCCGCAGCCGTTGCCGCATTCGATGCAATCTCGCTGATTGTCATGCCCATCTGGTTAATGGCTGCAACTACCTGAAGAGTTTGATCTCGTTGTTCTTGGCTATTGTCGTGGGTGATGTGTGCTTTATTAGAAACACTCTCAGCGGCGACTTGAAGTGCTTGGCTTGTAGAAAACACCTCTTTCATCGACTCGTGAATCTTTTCGATGAATCCATTAAAGCCCTTTGAAAGCTGTGCAATTTCATCGTTGCCTTTCACTTCGATACGCTGAGCAAGGTCACCGTCACCTTCGCCAAGGTCACCGAATCGCTTAGCCAAAAGTTTAATCGGTTGAGTAATACTGTTTGCTAGCACTACGCCCATCAGAATAAAGATTAACGCTACAACAGCGGTCATGATCAGCATCTGTTTAGCCGTTGCATCAAGCTCAGCAAAAACTTCGCTCGTCGGAACTTCACCAACAACGAACCAATCCATTGACGGCACATACAAACTCGCGACAAACAACTCTTGTCCTTTATGTTCCGTTGTAATCAGGTTAAATCCTGACTTGCTTAACAACTGACTAGATTGAGGACCGTAAAGTTGTTGAAGTGATGAATCACTAAGCGAACGTTCGCGATGAATTTGAACATCACCTTGGCTATTCGTTAAGAAAACAAAACCGGTATCTTCGATCTTAAAACTATTGAGTAGACTTACCATGTCACCCATCGATTTCGATAAGCCAGACATCGCTAAACCAGAAGGTTGTTGGTAGTTAGCGAACATTTTCACTTCACCTGTCGCTTCTTGGAACATACTGACCATTGTCTGCTGGCCAGATTGCGTAAAGCCAAAGAACCAACCATCTTGCTGTTGATTGAGTTGACGCAAGAAGCCATCTTGGTTCCAGTAGTAGGCCGTTTGACGGTTTGCTACCGAGGCATCATTTAGCTGGTATTGGTTACGAACATTGTTCAATTGCTTTACTAGCTTGTTCTCTAAGACGGCATCACGATCGGTCGATTCGATAGCGTCAGAAATGAATTCATTCGAAGCAATTTGTTCTGCAGCTAACAATAGCTGAGAGACTTCACGGTCAATTTCACCATTAATTCGCTCTAACATTCCCGGAAGCTCAATATCGACTAATCGATGACTCAAAACATCTCTTGCTTGCTTTTGTGCCATCGCACCGACAATCACCGTTGATGCAAGAACTGCGAAGGTAATTCCAAGTACAACTTTTTGTTTAATACTCAGAGAGTTAGTTTTCAACATATTTGGACCTTTAAAAAGAATCGCTCATTATTTATATATCCTGAACAGGATTTTTTTGGTGCACTTAAACCAGTAGTGCACTCTCTCCACCATATATCGGCTAAACCCCATCAAACTAGAGAGGTATTTCGCAAAAATTTGTAAGCATGGTGAAACAAAGCAATCATTCTTCTATAGAAAAAACTATCAGCAAGACTAATGCAGTAAAACGTAACCATTCATTTTAATTATCTGGATAATAAGGTTCCACGAAGCTCACTTAACGACAGACCTCTGAAGCTTTGATATATAAAAAACAATTGATATGGTACAAACCATGGCTCAGTGGTTTTTTCTCGTTAACCGCTTGTAAATAATTCCAATTTTGAAAAAATAAATTCCACAAACGTACTGGAACTTTTTCCTAGTAATCAGTGACCAATACTCAAAATAAAAATCAAATGGATACCCAGAGAGTCCAAAATGCACAAAACAAATTTCGAAGTCCTTCAAAACTATTTAGAGTCTCAAATCATTGGTCAAAAAGAGCTTGTTAAGCAGCTGATGATAGCCCTTTTGGCCGATGGTCATATCCTCGTTGAAGGGCCTCCCGGGCTAGCAAAAACTCGCGCAGTAAAATCATTGGCTGACTGTGTCGAGGGAGACTTCCACCGCATTCAATTCACGCCAGATTTGTTACCTGCTGATTTAACGGGTACCGATATATTTCGTCCAGAAACGGGAGAATTCACCTTCCAATCGGGCCCGATTTTCAACTCGCTTATTCTGGCGGATGAGATCAACCGTGCTCCGGCGAAAGTGCAAGCCGCAATGCTAGAAGCGATGGCTGAGAAGCAGGTGACGGCGGGACGAAAAACCTATGCCTTACCCGATTTGTTTTTGGTAATGGCAACGCAAAACCCAATTGAGCAAGAAGGCACTTACCCGCTACCAGAAGCTCAATTAGACCGTTTCTTGCTGCATTTAGAAGTGGCTTATCCAGACATGGAAAGTGAGCTGGAGATTTTGCGCCTAAACAGAGGCGAAGCTCAAGGCAATCAACCAGTTCAACCAGAGCCTATTTCTCAACAAACTATCTTCGAAGCTCGCCAAGAAGTGCTCAACATTCACATGGCAGACACCATTGAGCAGTACATCATCAGATTGGTAATGGCGACGCGCCAACCTAAGCAATACAGCGACCAGCTTGATCAATGGTTAGACATGGGTGTTAGCCCGCGTGCAACCATCGCGTTAGACCGTTGTGCCCGCGCTCACGCTTGGCTTGCAGGACGAGATTACGTCACTCCACAAGATGTTCAAGCGATGGCATTCCCTGTACTGCGTCACCGCCTGCTTCGTAGCTACCACGCACAAGCCGAAGGGGTCACAGCAAACCAAGTGATCGCACACCTTCTCTCGTTGGTTGGTAGCGCATAGGGATACGCGCATGAAGAATCAATTACCCAACCATAGTGACGGCGTCACGTTAAACCTGGACGAACTGCTGCAATACAAAGCGCAGTCTGTTCGCTGGTTGCCTCCAGCCAAGAGCCTGTGGTCGCAACTTAACGGCCAGCACGAAAGCAATCGTAAAGGTCGCGGGATGAATTTCTCTGAGGTTCGTCAATATCAGGCGGGCGACGATATCCGCAGCATTGATTGGCGCGTCACGGCGAGAACAGGCAAGGCGCACACCAAACTGTTTTCTGAAGAAAGAGAACAGCCTGTGATTTTGTTCTTAGATCTGTCGAGCAGTATGATTTTCGGCTCAACCTTGTTGCTTAAATCGGTTCAACTCGCACACTTTGCCAGCCAACTTTGCTGGTTAACCGTCGCTCAAAAAGACCGTATTGGTGCAGTGATCGATACTGGCCAAGAGATCATTGAGATTAAACCCAGTGCTAGCAACCACGCTCCGCTGCGTATTTTACAAAAAGTCATAGAAATCAATAACGCAGCGCTGACTAACCCAAACAATCACAGCAACACAACCTTAGAGCATGGGCTGAAGTCTCTTCATCAGCTTTGCCCGAAAGGCAGCGATATCATTATGCTCAGTGATTTTGTTCGTTATAGCGAAAGTAATTACTCACTTATCAATCAAATACGTCGACATAATCGGGTTCGCTTGGTGCATTTTTACGATCCATTAGAGCAAGGTGTCACTGCTTTCAAAGGTTCAAAACAGATCACCGACGGCAATAAAACGCAATGGTTTAACTTTTCATCAAGCAAGGAAAAGGAAAAGCTCAGTCACGCATTTGATCAGAAGCAACAACAGCTTATGCAAATGAGCCTTTCTTTGGCGATCCCATACAGTTCATTGTCTTGTGCGCAATCGTTAATGAGCCAAGTATCAGGAGTTCAGTCATGAATCAACCTCTCGACTTGAGCCCTATTATTACGCCAAGCGCACCGTCATGGTGGCCTTTGGCATGGGGTTGGTGGTTAATCATTATCACGGCCATTGTTCTGATCGCCTTAGTATTTTTCATTGCAAACAAAAGACAAAAGAACCAATACGCGAAGAACGAAGCACTTGCTTGCTTTCGTGATAGTCAGCCTTCAAATACCTTGTCTCCGAGTGCAGCTCAAGACATCGTTCGTCAGGCAGCACTAAGCTATTTCCCACGCGAAAAAGTGGCAGGCTTATCTGGTGATGATTGGTTGACGTTCTTAGATGCGCAATTGGCAAAACCTTTGTTCGCCGCAAAACAATCGCAATGGCAACAAGCGCTCTACCAAGATGCAACCTTAATGACCGACGAACAGAAAAAGGCTCAACAGCAATTGGTTAACGACTGCGAAATCTGGCTTCGTAAAGCCCTTCCTCCAAAGCGAGGTCGTTATGACTGATCTTTTAAACACGAGCTTACTAAATATCGAGTTTGTTTGGTGGTGGATGTTTTTCCTAGCGCCATTGCCAATCCTTGTTTACTTGCTCTCGCCTAAGGCGGAATCGAACAACGCCCTAAGGCTTCCGTTTTTGCCCGAGGACAGCAATACCAAAACACCGAGCAGTCGCTTACCCAAGGCGTTATCGGTCATCACCTGGCTTTTATTAGTGACTGCGATGGCACGTCCAGTTTGGTACGGCGAACCGGTTGAGTTTCAGCCGAAACACCGTGATTTGATGTTGGTTGTCGACCTCTCCGGCTCGATGAGCCAAGAAGACATGCAGTTCAATGGCGAATACATCGATCGCTTATCTGCGGTGAAACATGTATTGAGTGACTTTATTGAGCGACGAAAAGGCGACCGAGTCGGATTGGTGCTATTTGCTGATCACGCCTACTTACAGACGCCACTGACGTTAGATAGAGACACGCTTTCACAACAGCTGAATCAGGCAGTGCTAAAGCTGATTGGTACTCAAACTGCGATCGGTGATGGTATCGGCCTTGCCACCAAAACCTTTGTCGACAGCGACGCTCCTCAGCGTGTAATGATTCTACTCAGTGACGGCAGTAATACCGCGGGCGTATTAGATCCACTTGAAGCGGCGGATATTGCAAAGAAATACAACGCCACAATTTACACCGTGGGTGTCGGTGCGGGTGAAATGATGGTCAAAGAGTTCTTCATGACTCGTAAGGTCAATACTGCTCAAGACTTGGATGAACGTACTCTAATGGAAATCGCCAAACGTACTGGCGGTCAGTACTTCCGAGCGCGAGACAGCAAAGAGCTGGCAACGATTTACGACACCATCAACCAGTTAGAGCCCGTGACGAATGCCACTAAGATCTGGCGACCACAACAAGAGTGGTTTGTCTGGCCTCTGTCTGCGGCCATGTTCTTTGCATTTATGCTGTTAGCCATTAGGAGAAACAATGTCTAACTTTACTTTTATCGACCCATATTGGTTCTTGGCTCTTGCCGTGCTGCCCGCAATTTGGTGGCTTAGCAAGAGACAATCCAAGCAAGGGTTATTAGCGTCACACATCGCCCGTTATTTGGCTCCTGAATCGAACAAACCCTCGAAAAACCTCAGCACTTATTTCGGTGTTTGGTGGTTGGTCGGTGTCATCGCATTGGCCGGTCCAAGCTTTGAAAAAAATGAACAACCAAGCTTTGAAAAAACACAGGCGCGAGTTGTGATCATGGATATGTCGATGTCTATGTATGCCACTGATATTAAGCCGAACCGTTTAACACAGGCGCGATACAAGGCTTTGGATCTACTATCACTCTGGAAAGAAGGCCTAACGGGAATGGTGGCATACGCCGGAGATGCTTACACCATCAGTCCGCTAACGTCTGACATCAACACCATCAAGAACCTCGTACCCAACCTATCACCAGATATCATGCCCTTCCAAGGCGGCAATGCAGCATCGGCAGTTAAGCTTGCGATTGAGATGATGACTCATGCTCATATCTACCAAGGCGATCTAGTACTGATTGCTGATGATATTGATGGTCAAGAGAAGAAAGATATCGACTCGCTACTCTCTGGTAGTCATTGGACGTTATCAGTCTTGGCTGTAGGTACGGAAAGCGGCGCGCCGATCTCGTTACCTACAGGTTCGATGTTACAGACCGACTCAGGACAAACCGTGGTTGCGAAAACCAACGTAGACAATATGCGCGACCTGACTCGTCGCTCTGGCGGCACATTCACTGAATTGCAATTGGATAACTCAGACGTTGAACACATCGCAAGTTACCTCGACCGAGTTGCGACAACATCAGAAGTGACTAAAACCAATAACTCACTCAACACCAGAGTGAACAACGGTTTCTGGTTATTGCCGTTTCTGTTACTTCCTGCACTTGGGCTATTTCGAAAAGGGGTCATTTGGTGTGGTCTAGCTGTATTTGTCTCGTTCAGCCAACCGAATACTGCGTTTGCAAATCCTTGGAAAACCGATGACCAAGTGGGTTATCAGTTGTATCAAGATGAGGACTTTCAACAAGCCGCAGAACAGTTCGAACAACAAGAATGGAAAGGCATCGCGCAATACAAAGCCGGTGATTTCGAAGCGGCCGAACAGACGCTACAAGGTCTTTCTGGCGAAGATGCTCGCTACAACCTCGCCAATGCACAAGCAAAGCAAGGTAAGTACGACCAAGCGATAAAAGAGTATCAACGTATTCTCGAAAGTAACCCAGAACATGCTTACGCGAAGAAGAATCTAGAGATTGTCGAACAGGCTCGGAAGCAACAGCAACAGCAACAGCAACAGCAACAGCAACAGCAAGACGATTCTGAGTCCAAAGACCAAAACGAACAAGACCAGCAAGGTCAGCAAGGTCAGCAAGGTCAGCAAGGTCAGCAAGGTCAGCAAGGTCAGCAAGACGATTCTTCGCAAAGCTCGCAGGATCAACAACAAAGCTCAGCTGACAATGGGAAGTCGCAAAGTCAAAGTGGTAGCCAAGATCAAAGCAACAAACAAGATCAAAGTGAAAACCAAGATCAGAATACTGACCAAAGCCAAGCTGATGATAGCCGCTCTGATTCCAAGACGGATGAAGAAAGCGACAAGCAAGCTGTGCAACAAAACAAAGCGGATCAAGCAGATAAACACTCACAGGACAAAGGTGACTCAGCATCTCAAACTGCCCAAGCACAAGAGGCTGCTAAGGAAGACAGTGATAACAACACTCAACCAGCTGCAGCACAAGCATCAGGTCAACCTATGTCGAGCGATCCGGATATGCGAAAGCTTGAGCAAGTAGAAAGCGCCCGTGACCCGAGCCAACTGCTTAAAGCGCAAATGATTCTACAAGCACGCCAAAAAAGTGCTCCTAACAACCAAAACAAAAAGTGGTAACCATGCGATCTTTAAACAAGCCATTTTTCTCAATACTCCTGACTTTGTTGCTGGGAGCTTTCTCTTCCTTCTCTGCATTGGCAGCAACGGCCGTAGCGAGCGTTTCACAAAACAGCGTAACTAAAGATGAAGTCTTCCTACTTAGAGTGGCGACCGATGAAAAAGTATCGTCTGGTGCTTTAGACCTAACCTCCCTTCAGAAGAATTTCTACGTCGGCACCCCAAGCTTTGGGTCATCGATGCGAATCGTCAATGGTAGCCGCACTGTTTCTAGCGAGTGGAATATTACTCTTGCCCCACTTCGATTAGGCCGATTAGATATTCCTAGCTTTGATATTGAAGGCACCAAAACCCAACCTATCACCATCAACGTTTCGATTAATAAAGCCGCTCCAAAGCAGAGTGATATGGCCGAGTTTCAACTTAATCTGAGTAAAGACTCGCTATACCCTCAAGAGGTCGCGGAGCTTGATGTAAAGCTCATCATCAAAGCGGATCCAAGAAGATTACAAGATCCCCAAATCTCTCTACCAAACTCATCAAATTTGGACGTGGAACCCATCGGTGAGTCGAAACAGTTCCAAGATGTTATCAACGGACAAGAAGTCACAGTTGTTCAGCAATCTTTCCATATATCCTCACAGCAAGCAGGACAATTTCAGCTTCAAGGGCCAAAGTTAACCGGTGCTGTTGTTTACTCAACCAACAACTCAAGCAAAACTCGCCTTTTCCAGCTCGATACTCCTGTTGAAAGTCTAAATGTCACCGTCAAGCCTGTACCAAAAGGCTATCAAGGTAAGTGGTTACCAACCTCCGACTTTAAGTTGCTACAGAAATGGTCAGACAGCCAAGGTAATGAGCTAACAGATAGCGATGGTTTCGATAGTAATAAGCAAGGTTTTGAATTGGAAGCGGGCGATTCTCTAACTCGAACTATCACTATGACGGCTAGCAACTTAACACAACACCAACTGCCGAAACTGAACGTCACCTACCCTAAATCGATACGTGTTTATGAAGAGAAACCGCAATTTGGCACCACTCAATCCGGTGATGCTGTCGTTGTTTACAAGCAAGTCTTGATTCCGAAAGAGGCTGGAAAGATCTCTCTTCCTGATGTTTCTCAAGCTTGGTTCAACACCGATACGCAATCGGAACAAACCACTAAAGCGCTTGGTCTTGAGTTGTCGGTACAAGCTAGCGAGCAAGCTGCATCAAGTACGCCTCCTCCAACGATTGAAGCGCCGACACAACAAGCCA
Organism: Vibrio sp. 10N.239.312.C11; assembly: GCF_041466065.1. Taxonomy (NCBI): domain Bacteria; kingdom Pseudomonadati; phylum Pseudomonadota; class Gammaproteobacteria; order Vibrionales; family Vibrionaceae; genus Vibrio; species Vibrio sp. 10N.239.312.C11. Next base: position 60,648 of record NZ_JBFSRZ010000019.1, on the reverse strand, counting down.
GCCCGACGATTGTTACCGTTGAAAACCCAGGAATGTGGCCTTATCTAACAGCGCTGTTTGCTGTGTTGTGGTTAACCAGTTCTGCGATTGCTTTCTACTTCTGGTCACGCCGCGGCGCAGCAGTAAAACCAAAGCAAAAAGGTGAACGTCAATCCGATACGGCAGAAGCGCTTATTGCCGCTCTGAAAATGAAAGACGGTGTGAAGACGAGAACTTTGTTCGAACAGTGGAAAACAGAAAACCCAGACTTGAGTGATGAGACGTTAGAAACAATCGAAGCTGAGCTCACCAGGCTAAATCAGAGCCTCTATGCTGAAGCTGGCTCACCAAGTCAGTCATGGGATCCTTCTGAGGTAATCAAAGCGGTTAAGAAACCAAAACGCATCTCGAATAAAGAACACAAGAGCACATTAGAAAGGCTGTAATTAACCAGCGCTCTAAGTAAGCAGAAAGCTAATTAAGCAGAAAATCTAAGTCAAAAAAAGAACGAAGCCGTGATGACCACCTTGTGAGCATCACGGCTTCAGTCGTTTTTAAGAACAGGAAAAACAGATACCACACTAAGTCAGTGTAGCCGCAACCTTTCTTCGCTTTAGAGCAGAGACAATTCTATTTCGCCCTGAATCTTTCGCCTTATACAAAGCCTTATCAGCCTTGCCATACAACAAATCAAAATCGAACTGGCGCTGATCCGAAGTTATCGATGCATAACCCACAGACGCGGTTAAATATTGGCTAGTGCTACTTTTACAATGGAGAATTTTTGCATCTTCAATACTTTGTCGAATCGACTCTGCACGCTGCTTTGTTGTTGTGTGATTGGTGCCGATCATCAACAACATAAACTCCTCACCGCCGATACGACAGAAGGTTTCTTGATCACCGTAAACATGAGAGCTCAGTATCTTGCCAATGGCACGTAAAGCGACATCCCCCTCAGTATGGCCATAGACACTGTTGTACAAACCAAAATGGTCAAGATCGACAAGAATTAACCCAAAGGTGACCTCATTCCGCGTAGCAAATGCACCTTGTTCCTCACAATTGAGATCATCTAAAACTTGTGACAGCATACGGCGGTTACCAAGGCGAGTCAGCGGGTCGAGTTTAGAAATCACATCAAGCTGTTCATTGGCATTTTCAAGCTCTTGAGTTCGCTTGCTAACCTCTTGTTCTAGGGTTTCATTGAGCTTTTTGATCTCCTCTTGCGCCATGGTTCTTTGTAAGACTTCAGCAAGGCTAGAGGCGAAGATACGTATCACTTCACGCAGTTGTGAAGTTAAAGGGCTTCGTGTTAGCAAATTATCCGCAGCGATAAATGCAATCGGAACGCCTGTATTTGTGGTGAGCATTGTCATTGCCGTCCAGCCAACTCCGACAATATTATAATCATGATAAATTGGGACCGATTCTTCAAAAGCAACTTGATTAGGGCAAGCGCGGGCCGCAGATACAATGTCGCGCTCTACCAGCTCTGATCGATAATAAGACTCATCGACAATATCGCCTTTTATATCGGTACCCCAAGTACCTTGCATGTAACTGCAATTTTTATCGGTAAGGAAAACGGCTAATCGATCAATGCCTAAATGCTGAATAGCAAAACTGACGGCAGACTTACATACAGCACTGACGCTATCGCAGCGAGACAACTCAACCATACTCGAATGCAGCATTCGGATGTTCAGTTCTTGGCGTTTACGAATGTATATCTGAGACAGCAGAGAGCCGAACGATTCAAGCATCTGCTTTTGGTAATTGGTAATTGGCGAGCGGTGAATGTAGTTGTCCATGGCAATCCAACCTACGGGTTTATCCCCTTCACGCAAAATAAGCATGCCATTCCACCCTTGCCCTACAACCTTACCTTCAGTGTAGAGTGGAGCCTGTTCAATAACGACCAAGTTAGTGTGGTTGTCAGACAATGCCTCAATATATTCCGATTCAAGCTGATGCAGGTCATATTGAGTGTGATGTTCGCTGTTGGTTTTTCCTAGTTCATCGGTGCCATAGGTGCCACTAAAGCAACGCTTTTTCATATCAAGCAACATAAATATGGCGCGATCAAAACCAAGTCTATCGCGTACCGCCTCTACCGATGCTTTGTAGAGTGCGTCCAATGATTCAGGGTTCGAGAGTTCTAACGCCACCTGATGAACCAATTTCATATTCTCGACAAACAACTCTCGAAGCTTAATTTCATCAAGATATTGCGCTTCACGTGTATCCCTATGCTTAATCTCGATAGCTGCATTTTTTTCTGCGCGAATACACTGCCAGCGAGCTGCCGCTAATTGAAGGCCATCCAGCCCTTGGTCAAAGGTTTGATTAACTTTTTCTGCGATGCAATTTTGAATAATTAAATAAGTTCTACAGGCTGGTGCGTTGTCGAGCATCATGATGAACGACTCTCCACCAAGCGCTTTACTGTGCTCCCACTTGCACGTATTGAGCGACATCGGTAACACACCGTCTGCAGTGTCGAACTGTGAAACCCATGGCCAAAATGTTGAAGGGTAATGATCAAGAGAAGTTAATTCACCGCAGGAAAACAACGGTAACGAGTCGCTTTCTGGTATTGGCTCTGCAAATATTCCGACCCCTTGGGGGCCAAGCATTTTAATCAAGTAGTCAAACAGAGACTCAGCCAATAAACGGTGATCACGCGTAGCAGATATTTGTTTTGCAAAGGCTTTAACATGCACGGCGTTGGTCCATTGGCTAATAAGAATAACGCAAAAATACAGAAGCCTTGATATGCAATCAATGTAACTAAAAATGAGATGTTAAGTGGGTCGCAATTTAACCTTTTGCATTATCACAAGCATGAGAAGGACTACAAAAATGGGATTTCCTGCCCAAAATTTCGTCGACATGTGATGCTTTTTAACAGCATAAAAAAGCCCCACCTAAAGTGGGGCAAAACTTCCATCGCTTATAGTTATAGTGATAATTCTGTAAATCGAATCGATTATCTAACCTGCGTTTCAGTTAGTGGTATTGACCACGTTATCGATTAAGCAATTAACCAAAGTCACCGTTTACATAACCTTTAGTGCGATCATCTTTTGGTTCGCTGAAGATGACGCTGGTTTCGTTGTGCTCTACAAGCTCTCCCATTAGGAAGAAAGCCGTACGGTCGGAGATACGACGAGCTTGCTGCATTGAGTGCGTTACGATAACGATAGTGAAGTCTTTCTTCAGATCTTCCATCAATTCTTCAATCTTGTGTGTCGCAATCGGATCAAGTGCTGAAGTAGGTTCATCCATCAAAATTACGTCTGGTTGCATTGCGATGGTGCGAGCAATACACAGGCGTTGCTGCTGACCACCAGACAAACCGAATGCGTGTGCTTTCAAACGATCTTTCACTTCATCCCAAAGCGCCGCGCCGCGAAGTGAACTTTCAACCACTTCATCAATGTGCTTTTTGTCTTTGATACCTTGAGCACGTAGTCCGTATGCCACGTTTTCATAGATGCTCATTGGAAATGGGTTTGGCTTTTGAAAAACCATGCCGACTTTGATACGTAGATCAGCCACATCGATATTGCCGTAGATGTTGTCGCCATCCATCTCAAGAAGGCCGGTAATTTTTACACCTTCAATAAGATCGTTCATTCGGTTCAAGCAACGTAATAGCGTTGATTTACCACAACCCGACGGGCCAATCAAAGCGGTCACCTGGCGCTCTGGCACGGGTAGGTTGATTGATTTAAGCGCTTGGTTTTCGCCGTAAAAAAGGTCTAGGTTTTTAATATTAAATTTGTTCATATTCGTAATCTCGTAATTCGTCAAAGTCTGTACTGTTTTTGTTTTAGGAGCTCATTTGGCTCTAGAAAACCCTGCTTAGTAAGTTGCAGTATTAAAACGTCTTGCGATCAACTTCGTGAGTGTGTTGATCAGCAGTACAAGAACAATCAGTACTGTTGCTGTGCCGTATGCTTGATTCCATTCTTCAATGGTAAATAGCTCAGTCGTTAACTTATATAAGTGAACGGTTAATGTACGGCCAGAATCCAATAGTGAATCTGGGATACGAGCAACCATACCTGCGGTCAAGAATACTGGCGCTGATTCACCAATAACACGACCAATACTCAGAATAACTGAAGTGATAATACCCGGCATTGCACTTGGTAGAATCAAACGCCAGATTGTGTAGATTTTAGAAGCACCTAAACCATACGATCCTTCGCGATAAGTTTGAGATACCGCCATCAATGCTTCTTCAGTAGTACGAATAATCACTGGAAGAATCAAGATACTCAGTGTCAACGCGCCCGATAGGATAGAGAAACCTAAACCTAAAATAGCCACGAAAAATGTCATACCAAACAAACCGAAGATGATTGACGGAATACCTGCTAATGACTCGGTACAAAATCGAATGATCTTAACTAAGCGACTGCCTACTTTTGCGTATTCAGTCAGGTAGATTGCCGTCATGATACCCAATGGCGCCGCAACCGCAATCGAAGCAATAACCATGTAGATGGTCGAGATGATCATCGGGAAAATACCGTGCTCATCGCCCGTTCGCGTGTAGTCATCCGTGATGAAATTCCAATCAACGTGCTGTAAGCCGTTTGAGAGGATGTACCACATAATCCAGAACAAGAAGCCCACCGTTAACGCGGCAGCAGCCCATATAAAACCACTCAGAACGGCGTCTTTACGTGCGCGGGCTTTCTTTAACGCGATTTTATTCATCGTCTTACCTTGCGGGTTCGTAGGATTAGTTTGAGGTGCTACGTTATTTTCTAAAGACATAATGTTACCTCGCCTTCTCACGGTTCAAGTAAAGGAGAATTGCATTCAGAGACATGATGAAAACAAGGAGAACAACACCCGTCGCATAGAGCGCACTTGCGTGAATACCACTCGCGTAAGACATTTCAATCGCAATGTTCGCGGTTAGTGTACGAGCTGAATCCAAGATACCTTCAGGCATTGCCGGCGCATTACCCATCACCATAATGATTGCCATCGTTTCACCAAGAGCACGGCCTATACCCAAAATTACGCCCGTCATAATGCCTGAGCGAGCAGCCGGAACGAGCAACTTAAAGATGGTAAAGATCTTTGAAGCACCTAACGCTAAAGAGCCTTCTTTGTACGTTCTTGGTACAGCACGGATTGAGGTTTCAGAAACCGTAATTACCGTCGGAAGGATCATCACTCCCAATACAATAATACCCGCCAAAATCGTGTTACCCGCAGGCACTTGAAATACGTTTTGAATCAGGGGAACGATAATAACGAGACCGAAGAAGCCGTAAACTACCGAAGGTATACCCGCTAGCAATTCGACAGCAGGACGAATGATGTCCGCCAGACGCTTTGGCGCGATTTCAGCAATAAAGATTGCCGTTAGCACACCAATCGGCACACCGACCACTACTGCACCTAATGTCGATACGACAGATGCCACAATCATGGTAGCAACACCGTAAAGTGCTGGTGGTAGCCAGTTCTGTCCTAGCACGATGCCCGATAGGCCCGCTTCCTGGAACGCAGGGATACTTTCTCTAACGATGAAAAAAGCAATAACAGCAAGGGATACGATGCCGATGATTGCGCTAGTAAGGAATAAGCCGTGAAAAATACGCTCTTTCCAATCTACACGCTTCTTTTTACGTAAGCCGCGTTTCAGTTGAGTCGCTTCGCTATTCATAAGCTGTTCACTATTCGTTGCGATGGTCATAACAAGTCTCACATATCGAAATCCTTAACACGCTGTATAAGCGTACGGATTAACTCGAAGTGGGATAGAAAAGGCTCAGCCTGAAAAGGTAGGCTGAGCAATATTTAATTAATTGAGATATAGATTAGTTAACTGAGATGTAGCCTTTGTTCTCAACAAGAGATTGAGCTTCGTCAGTTAGCATCCAATCTAGGAACTTTTGAGTTTCAGAAGAAGGCTTACCTTCTTTGTAAAGTACTAGGAAAGGACGAGCTACTTTGTAAGAACCGTTCTTAACGTTGTCTACAGATGCTTCAGTACCGTCAATTGCAAGCGCGTTTACTGAGTTATCTACTGTACCTAAAGAGATATAGCCGATTGCGTAAGGGTTAGATGCAACCATTGTTTTTAGTGCACCGTTACCGTTAGCAACTTGAGCACGTTGAGAGATTGCTGATACTTTCGTGCCAGAAATCTTCATTTTAAGAGACATGATGTCTTCGAATGCACCGCGAGTACCAGATGCTGTATCACGAGTGATTGCTACGATTGGCTTGTCCGCACCACCAACGTCTTTCCAGTTTGTTACTTCACCTTTGTAGATAGCCGTTACTTGCTCAGCCGTTAGACCGTCAAGACCATTCTTAGGGTTAACCACGACTGCGATGCCGTCACGAGCAACCACTTCTTCAACTAGTGTTGTTTCTTTCTCGCTATCTTTAAGGTTACGAGAAGACATACCTAAATCTGCACTGCCGTTCTTCGCCGCTTTAACACCAGCAGACGAACCAGGGCCTTGTACTTCGATAAATACGTTTGAATTCGTTTTCATGTATGTTTCAGAGAAAACTTCCATCAGTGGCGTCACGCTGCTTGAACCAACTGCTGAAATAGTTTCTTTAGCTGAAGCTGGAGTCACTGTTAGTGCACCTAAAAGAGCGATTGCACCGATAACTGTCTTTTTCATCACAAATTTCCTTAAGTGGCGTTATTGCCGTTGTGTTTAACTTGAACGGTGCCCACTTTAGAATCTGAATGTGACAGTTGTGTTTCATTAAATTGAAGCCTATATGACAGCTGACATTTATTTTCGTCTTTTTTCGTGTCAAATAACCTTGAAGCAATAAGTTTAAATAACTCATAAACGTTAAACACTTATTTCAATCTATTTAACCCAAATCGTTCAACATTCCACCAATACCGAATATTACCAATTACCACACACCAAACCATAACGGGAAAACCATAGAGAAATAAAGAAAAACGCTCATTTTGCACAATAAATAACCGTAATTTATCAATTACCTATCGCATATATCTAAATCGAATGCATTACTGATTGAATTGTCATTCTCAGTAGTTAGAATCACAGGATAATTATAATAAAAGCAATTGCATCGGCTCATTTACTTATTTATAGAGGGACAATTCATGCGCCAACTTCTCAGTGGCTTATCAATTAAAATACAAATTCTTATTCCAGTACTCTTTTCCGTCGTATTACTTTTGACGGGTGTCATCATCGGTGGTGACAAGCTGGAAAACGCATTTAAAGATGTATCAACAGCAACAGATCAACTCATTCTACATAAAGAAGAACTCAGCGAAATCGTCGACAATAGTTACGGCATGCGCATCAAAGCAATCTATAGCTTGTTCAACCCTGATGATGTAAACACACTCGTTGAAACGCTTAATCAAAAACGCGATCAAAACTCACGCCTACTGAGCTCATTAGACACAGTGCCAGGTATGCAAGATGAAGTCGCAGCAATGAGCAAAGCGATGGACCATTACGTTAACTTTTCACGTAATACCATGCTTCCCCTGTTAAAAGCAAAACACGGTAATTCAGTGCTAACTTCTGACTTTGATACTCGTTACCAAACGGCAATTGACCAATACCGCCATGCAGGTAACGAAATGGTAAAAGCAATCGACAGTCTTTCTAAAAAGCTAAACTTGCTTGCTACTCAACAAGTCCATACCAATGGTCAGCAACACACTAGCACCCTAAATACTGCGACTATTGGGCTTTTAGTGATTCTTTCTATTGCTCTTGTTATTAGCTGGACACTGGCTGGCATCATTGTTAAACCAATCAACAATATTCAGGCAACCATGCGCGAAGTAGCAAAAGGTAACCTGCTAGTAAAAGCCGAAGAACATGGAGACAATGAGATCTCACGTCTTGCGCAAGACGTAAACAAATCCGTTGAGCAATTGCGTGACACGGTAAGTTCACTGTCTCGAATCAGCATCGAAGTTGCGTCAGCATCGACTGAACTAGCTGCTGTAATGACACAATCAAGTGCGAACTCAGACCAAGAGAAGCAAGAAGTGGAACAAGTTGCTTCTGCCGTGAATCAACTTGAGAGCACAGCAGCAAACGTCAACGAAAATGCAGTACAAGCCGACTCCGCGTCTAAGCAAGCTGACGAAATGGCGACACACAGCATGAGCTTGTTTAATGAAAGTAACCAAGCAAACGAGCAAATGGCGATTCAGCTTAGCGAAGCTGCGAACGTTGTTGGCACGCTAAAAGAGCACTCAGAGAAGATTGGTAATGTCATTGAGGTTATTCAAAGCATCTCAGAGCAGACTAACCTTCTTGCGCTTAACGCTGCCATTGAAGCCGCTCGTGCAGGTGAAAGCGGACGTGGTTTTGCGGTTGTAGCTGATGAAGTGAGAATGCTAGCAGCACGTACACAAGATTCGACCAAGGAAATCCAAACCATCATTGAAGGCTTGCAGGTTCAATCTGGAAACGCGAATGAGAGTATGAGCAGTTCGCTGTCTATGCTGGAGCATAACCAGACGCTTTCGGGTGAGGTAAGCTCTGCACTTTCCGGCATTGCGAACTCAGTAACGGATATCACGGAAATCAACACTCAGGTCGCCGCTGCTGCAGAAGAGCAAAGCCAAGTGACTTCAGACATTAACCGTAATATCTCAAATATCTACAGCTTAGTAAGCCAAAACGTAACCGGCATTACCCAAGCAGCAGCAGCAAGCCACGAGTTATCAAACCTCGCTGAACAACAAAAGCAGCAGTTGGGCTTCTTTAAGGTTTAAGGGGTAAGGGTTAAGGGTTAAGGGCGAATAATCTTTAAGGTTCAGCTGTAACGGCTTATGGCATAGGCTCTAAGATACAAACTTTAAGCCTTAAAATGTAAGCACTTACTTAGCATGTATAGATTGCAGTAACCCACCTTCATTATTAAGCCAACTATTGAGTCATCAGTAGTTGGCTTTTTTAATTGCTGGAGATTACTGATCGCTCTCAGCAGCTCTGATTCTTTCAATCGCTTCGACTCTTCGAAGTTGTTCTGACTGAAAATGCGTAGTCCGAAGCTGTGCGATAGTCTCTTGTTGCTCAATTTTAGAGAGTGCAGGGTCATTCAAAATGTCATTTCGTTCAACAAAGTAAATTTCTAAAGCTCCATCAAAGTCCGCCCTTTGTTGATCAAGCGCTTCGAGCCTCTGTGTCGCTTCTTCGCCAACCAGTTCGTTTCTCTTCAAGTACAGGCCTTGTTCATCTAAGCCCTTAGAGCTGGATAATTGCTGCAATGACACCTGATTTTGATGACTGGCTTGAACGTAATCTGGCTGTTCAGATAGATAAGACTCAAGCCTTTGCTGATATTCTGACTCGTCTAGCCCTTCTTGTTTCAGAAGTAACTTTTCTAAAGCGATTTCCCTCATTCTGTTGTCATGGGTAAACAAAATACTTATCTCGCTCTCACTGAAAAACTGTGCTTGAAGATCGAGGAGAGCTTGATTCAGTGCGCGTAAGTCCTCAGCGGATATAGAGGTGTTGTCGAATTGCACGTCTAATGCTGTCAGTGCCGCCTTGTACTCAAGATACTTGGCAAACAGTGCTTCATCGACAATCGTAGCTTGTGATTGCTCGTGGTGTTTTGCCACATTGTCGCGAATATCTTCGAGGGTTAATTCTGTATTGCCTGACACGAAATATTCCATCATGTCTTTAGCTGACGCACTATCGATTTCGGTATCTTGTTGAGAGCTAACCTTCAATGAAGAAGCGCTTTGTTCGCTGTTATTATATGAACTTGTATCTTCCTTCTTTAGATATAAAAAGACCGCCGCTGTACTCATCAGGGCTATCGTGGTTATCGACAAAATGGCGATCTTTTTCATCATACTTTCCTTATTCTCTTAATAAACGGTTAGTGCTACCTAAAGGCCGGCCAACTTCAATCGATTGGCGTGCTGACGATATAAGGTCACTGGATCTGTCTCAAAAAGATGGTGGATACCCAATAGTCCATTGATCTCGTCTAGGTGATTCATTTTGTAGTCATCACCAATCACTTTGCCCAAATGCGCGCTACATGCTCCCACTAACCCGTCATTAGGTTCATTAAAAGCTAAACCAAGGATTGTCATCGCTCCGTCGGTAGGATCAAGAAGGTTGGTAAAAGTGGAAGATCCTGTCCATGAATAGTAATAAACACCGTTGTTTGCTTGCCATTCACCATCACCACACGCAGACGTTGGCACGCCTTCAGGGTAAAACTGATTGAATGCAAGCGAACCTTCAGTGGTCAACGCTTCAAGAGACGCAAGGCCATCTTGATCAAGATCCGTTCCACCAGATAATAGGTTGATAAGCGCCGTCAATCCACCAGCCAATTTAACCGCGATACCTTCTGAAACTGACCCTTCAGATACCGTCCCGCGAACAAGGTCTGCCACTTTAGATCCTTTATGAACACCACCAATGCTCGTCACCGAAGCAACAAGATCAGGTCGAACCGATGCGACATAGCGCGCAGTAGGACCACCGTGACTATGACCAACTAGATTCACTTTACTTGCGCCTGTCGCGGCTAACAGAGTCTCGACTTGAGCGAGTAACTGTTCACCACGAACTTCAGAACTGTTGGTAGCAGAAACCTGAGCAACGTATACGCTCGCACCATCTTTAGTTAGAGACTCCGGTACGCCATAGAAGTAATCCACGCCTGCTAATGTATCGAAACCAAACAAGCCGTGTACCAACATAATAGGGTATTTCGTTGCAGTGTATCCGCTGGTTTCTAATGCTGATGCGCTTGTTCCGGCATATACGCCAAAACTGGATAGGCAGGCTATCGTCCAAATTAATATCTTTTTCAATGCTCTTTCCTTAAACAGATTAGACCTCTGATGAGTAAAGAAACCGTAGATGATGATTTTATAAAACAAAAAGTAACAACTTGATATTTGTGATATTGAACTTGAATTAAACAATTGTGATGAACATAGAAAATGCAACGTCGCTTGATACTACCAACAGATAAACCACTGATTAAATTAAAATTTACCTCCCACCCTTCTGATAACATTTTCATTTAAGCGTTCAATAGACAAATCATCCCGTACCGGTCAATGACGACGTGTTTGCCTGCGATAGTTCGTTAAAATCAAATGTTAGATATTAGCTATCTCATTTCGAAGCCATTGTTTTTCAATCAAAAAGTGGTTGGAACTTTGACACTGATGCCAGTTATGAGCCGCTAACAAACTGAATGTATTGACGAGAGTTATTGGTTTTAGATATAGGTCATACCAGTTATTAGCAATTCAGTTATTAAATCAGTCACAAGCAACAACGTTTTGTTTGGCTCACTAAATATAAAAGAGAATACAGTGATGAAAAATACGGCTTTTATACTCGCGTTAACCCTGCCTTTTGGTGCTTATGCAGCTGAAGATTCAATACCGACACCTGAATCGATTACATCCGCACAAGTACTTAGTACACAAGGTTCAGAGACCTATTCTTATGTTCGATGTTGGTATCGAACCGATGCCTCACATGACTCCCCAGCCACCGACTGGAAATGGGCGAAAAAGGAAAATGGTGATTACTACACAATCAATGGATACTGGTGGTCTTCTGTTTCTTTCAAAAACATGTTCTACAGTGATGCTCCGCAATCTGAAATCAAGCAACGTTGTGAACAGACGCTCGACATCCAACATGACGCCGCAGACATCACTTACTTTGCAGCAGACAATCGCTTCTCTTATAACCACTCGATTTGGACAAATGACAACGTTGTCCAAGCGAACACCATCAACCGTATCGTCACCTTCGGTGATAGTCTTTCTGACACCGGTAACCTATTTAACGGTTCTCAATGGGTTTTCCCGAACGCTAACTCATGGTTTTTAGGGCACTTTTCAAACGGTTTAGTCTGGACAGAGTATTTAGCCAAGGCGAAAGATGTGCCTCTTTATAACTGGGCGGTAGGTGGGGCTGCTGGCACCAATCAATACGTCGCATTAACCGGAGTATATGACCAAGTCACCTCTTACTTAACCTATATGAAAATCGCCAAAAACTACCGCCCAGAAAACTCGTTGTTTACTTTAGAGTTTGGCCTCAATGACTTTATGAACTACAACCGAGAAGTGGCTGATGTAAAGGCCGATTTCAGCAGCGCTTTGATCCGCTTAACGGAATCTGGTGCAAACAATATCCTGCTGTTCACCTTGCCCGATGCAACCAAAGCCCCTCAATTCAAATACTCAACTGAACAAGAGATCATTAAAGTTCGTGGCAAGATTTTAGAGTTCAATCAATTCATCAAGACGCAGGCCAAGTATTACCAAAGCATGGGTAAAAACGTGGTGTTGTTCGATGCGAGTGCGTTGTTCGCCAGCATTACCGATAATCCAGAGCAACATGGCTTTCGAAACGCGAGTGATGCCTGCCTTAATATAAATAGAAGCTCAGCAGCCGACTACCTAAAAAGCCACAGCTTAACCAATGATTGCGCAGCGTACGGATCAGACAGCTATGTCTTCTGGGGAGTAACACACCCAACGACCGCCACCCACAAATACATTGCCGACCATATTTTGGCGTATTCATTCTCAACCTTTGATTTCTAATGCTTTTCGAATGACTCTGAGTCCTGAGACAACACCTCTCAGGTGCAGAAACCAGATACAAAAAAACCGCCCTTCATCGGCGGTTTTTATTTACGCTAGCTTGTATAAAGATCTGTTTTTATAAACATCATCTTTTAGCTCACACGAGTTGATTACTCGTCGTCAGTTTTTGGCGCAACTTTCTTCTTAGGGATAAATACTGTATCACCCACTGCCACATTCTTGTGGAAGCTCTTATCGCGCTTAACCGGTTTCTTCGGCGTCTTCTTAGCTTGAGTATTGGTTTTCTTCTTCGCAGGCCCGCCTTTAGCAAAAGCAGGTTTACGCGGCTTAATACCTTTGAACTTACCTTTTAGTCCTTCAAGTACAGAGAAGGTAAGATCTTGTTGAAGGTAAAGCTCAACACGCTTGAAGCTATCCCAATCCTTTGGACCAACCAAAGAGATTGCATCACCTTTGTTACCCGCACGACCAGTACGACCAACGCGGTGCACGTACTCTTCTGTATGCTTAGGCATGTCAAAGTTAATAACATGGCTTACGTTTGGAATATCGATACCACGTGAAGCAACGTCTGTTGTTACCAAGATCTTGTAAACCGCACGCTCGAACTGGCTCATGATTGCATTACGTTGCGTTTGGTTTAGGTTACCGCTCAATGCCACCGCTTTAAGCTTCTTCTCGTTTAACTTCTCGGTTAGGCGATCAGTATCAGCACGAGTTGCCGTGAAGATCATCACCTGACGGTATTCAGCTTCTTCAATAACACGATCCAGAATTGCTTCTTTATGATCTAGATGGTCACATAGGTAAAACTTCTGAGTGATATCAAGGTGCTGTTCGTTAGAAACACCCACTGAGATGCGTTTAGGCGAATCTAGCATTTCATTTGCAATGTCGTTCACTTCCGCGTGATCAAGTGTCGCAGAGAACATCAACGTTTGACGGCGACGGTGTTTAGCTGCGTTCGCGATACGACGCAATTCAGGTGCGAAACCTAAATCTAGCATACGGTCAGCTTCATCAAGGATCAGCGTTTCAACACCATCTAAAAACAGTGAGCGGTGCTCAAGGTGATCCGCAAGACGGCCTGGAGTCGCAACAATAAAACGAGGGTACTTACGCAGGGCTTTAACTTGGTCGTTAAAGTTTTCGCCACCCAAGATAAGTGTGGCTTCGTAAGACAGACCACCAAGCATGCTACGCAGCTCGCCGTAAACTTGTTTTGCTAGCTCACGAGTAGGAGCCAAAATTACACCACGAGGATCTTTAGCAGAAAACGCTTTTGTTTTTAATGCTTTATGTATCATCGGCAACACAAACGCCAATGTTTTACCTGATCCCGTTTTTGATGAAGCCAATAGATCCTTACCAGCAATAGCAACAGGGATCGCTTTTGATTGGATCTCTGTCGCCTTCTTGAAGTCGTAATGTTTTAAGTTCTTCAGTAAGCGGTTATCTAAGCCTAAATCTTTAAAGTGCAAAGGACTCTCCAGTCATGATGGTATTGAATAAAATTAATTTAACGTGACATGATACCGCGAAAGTACTTTATAAGGATAGAGATCACAGAAAATTTATCCCTTTATCTCTCGTTTGCTAGCACATTGTATGCATTGTTCGTAAAGAAATAACTCTCCAAAACACATCAAAACCGGCTCTCACCCCTCCATCTCATAAACGAGACATAACGTGACGCTCAGCTAATTACCTCAAAAATTTAGTAATTTCTCTAGTTATTGTTTTTGCAGTTAAAAAATTAGTCGCTACAATCATTAATGAAGCGACTATATGATAAAGAATGTATAGCGCATCTTTTGATGATAAATAAGCAAGGAGTTCTTATGAATAAGACGTTAATCGCAGCTGCAGCCTCAGTTTTCATTTTAGCTGGTTGTTCTTCTGAGCCAGAAGAAGCTGCAATGTCACAAATGGATCAATTGACTAACCAAGTTGCTGAGCTAACCAGTGAAGTTGAAGCACTTAAAGGCGATAAAGCGGCAGCTGAAATGAAAGCTCAAGAAGCAGCTGCAGCCGCTATGGCAGCAAAAGAAGAAGCGGATCGTGCTAACGACCGTATCGACAACATCGCAGAGTCTTACACTAAATAGTTTGAGAGCTCAGTGCGATTAAGCTGTAGATTAAATCAGTCGCAAAATGCAGTAAATAGACAGCACCACCTCTTAACGGATGTGGTGCTTTTTTTCGGCGTTACTAATTCGAGTAGAAGGTACTAATTCGAGTAAACAAAGATAAACGCCCCTTATTACAGAAGAGGCAATCAAATTAGAACTCAATCACAGGTGGTGCTATCTCAACAGGCACGCCATTTTGAGCAAATATCACCGCTTTCGCTTTTGAATTTGGTAGATCTGCATCTTCAAGCCACCATTTTAATTCAACGGGGATTTGCAATAATTTCTTAGAGCCGTCGCTTCGCGTCAATGGTTCGTGAGCTTCAACAAACACGCTTCTATCTGGCTCTAAAGACACTTTGATAGGCTCATCGATTATTGTGACTTGCTCACCACGACTAACCTGTTCAAAAAGCCACTCAATATCTTTAGGTTCCATACGGATACAGCCGGAGCTGACTCGCAAGCCTATCCCAAAGTCTTTATTGGTGCCGTGTATCAGATAATCACCTGCACCATAAGCAAGTCGTAATGCATACTCGCCCAGAGGGTTTTCCGGCCCAGCAGGAACCACTTTTGGTAGCTCAATCCCTTTCTCTAGATACTCTTTACGAATTGAGTTTGGAGGCGTCCAAGTCGGATTGGGTCTTTTTTGGCTTATCTTAGTGATCATCTCTGGGGTATCTCGCCCCACTCGACCGATGCCAACAGGAAATACGTGCACCTGATTTTTCTCAGGTTCAAAGAAGTACAACCTTAACTCGGCAAGGTTAATCACAATGCCTTTTCTCGGCGTATCCGGCAGAATCAGACGACTAGGAATACTTAACACATAACCTTCAGCAGGAAGAAAAGGATCAACGCCTTTGTTTGCCGCCATTAAAGAGAGAAAACCAATATCGTATTGCTTAGCAATGATGGCCAACGTTTCGCCCGCTGCCACTTCATGCTGCTGTATTCTTCCGACAATACGACTTTCAGTTGGCGGCAACTCAAAAGTTGCAGCAGACACACACGACGAAGCCATCGCTGCCACAAACAAGGTGACCCTCACTAGAGGTAAAGCTACCTTACGTATCTGTGTTCTCATTGAGTGCAAAGGCGTCGAGTTAGCGCAATACGACATACAATTCCTTGGTTTGTCTTTTTATCAAAGTTTAGATTATCGCTGATCAAACGTCGCGACAACGTATTGTTGCTCCAAGCTGATATGCAACAGGCCTTTATTTGTCGTTTTTCGTCTGGACATAGCGTAATTTAACCACACAAAATCGATTGCCTCTAAACTTTCAACATATTTGGTTATCTATATGAATAATACTTTAAAGGTAGAGCAAATTTGTGACAAACATCTCACGGAGCCTCGTTTTAACTCGCTAATATTGCCTCAACAAAACGAATTCAATTCAACAGAATCGGTAATTAATAAAACCCTGTTCCTATAATTACCGTTAAAACTTTGGAGAACGACCATGGCTACACCTCATATTAATGCTCAAGCTGGTGATTTCTCAGAAACTGTACTTATGCCAGGCGACCCGCTTCGCGCAAAATACATTGCAGAAACATTCCTTGATGACGTGAAGCAAGTTTGTGACGTTCGCAACATGTTTGGTTACACAGGCACTTACAAAGGTAAGAAAGTTTCTGTAATGGGCCACGGTATGGGTATTCCATCGTGCTGCATCTATGTACATGAGCTAATTGCTGAGTACGGCGTAAAGAACGTTATTCGCGTAGGTAGCTGTGGTGCGGTACGTGATGACGTTAAACTAATGGACGTTGTTATCGGTATGGGTGCATCGACTGACTCAAAAGTAAACCGCATTCGTTTCAACAACCATGACTTCGCGGCAATCGCTGATTTCGGTCTTCTAGAAGAAGCCGTAAACCAAGCACGTGCACAAGAAGTTCCAGTTAAAGTTGGTAACGTATTCTCTGCAGACCTTTTCTACACTCCAGAAGCTGACCTTTTCGAAAAAATGGAAAAGCTAGGCATCCTTGGTGTTGATATGGAAGCAGCTGGTATCTACGGTGTTGCTGCGGATCTTGGTGCTAAAGCTCTAACTATCCTAACAGTATCTGACCACATCATCCGTGGTGAGAAACTAAGCTCTGAAGATCGTCAAAAATCTTTCAACGACATGATGAAAGTTGCTCTAGAGACTGCAATCAACATCTAACGAATTGATAAGATACATTGAAAAGCGTTACCCCGCAGCCAAGCTCACTTGGCTGCTCAAATAATCCCGAGGGGGAGATCGTGTCTAACGACAAGCTGCCAAAAGATGCGGATGGTTTGCAACTCAACTTTTGTAAAACATTGGCGTGTGACAACTTTGGCTTGAGCGATGCAAAACGGTATGTTTTGCAACACGCAAACCCTAAGCGTCCAGCGATGGTTTGTCGTGAATGTGGAGCTTTCCCCCCCTTACTTAACAATCGTGAAGTGTTAAGCGAACTTCATCGCCTAAGACAACTTCACAGCGACGGGCTCCCTGCTTGTCGTAATGATGATTGCGATAACTTTGGCTTATCGGTTCATACCCACAAACATCTTTATCATGCCTTCGGCTACAGTGGCGATAGGCAGCGTTACAGATGCAAAGACTGCCAATCAACCTTCGTTGATAAGTGGTCAGGATCCAACAAAAAACTTCAGTTTCAAGAGAACCTCATGGGCTTATTGTTCATGGGATATTCAGTACGTGAAATTTGTAGAAAGTTAGAGATCAATCCAAAGACTTTCTATGATCATGTTGACCATATCGCCAGTCGCTGTCGTCGCAAGTTAGCGATGATCGATGCTCGTTGGGTCAACCATGCTAAAGATTACGAATTCGCTTCTCACTACCAACGCCTGCAACCGAAAAGCAACAATGGTGTGGTATGGATAGCGACTGGCGAGGCACACTCTGGCTACATCCTTTGCCAACACGTCAATTACTCTCAAAATGAAGAACCATCTGGAAGTGCTGATCACAACCCTTATGATGACGTTGCACGCTTTGTGTCTAAAGAGCACTCTTCAGAAGCGAATCTCGAACTTCCTCAGCCGTCTGACAAACTGAAAGAGCGCATTGAGCAGCAATACCAAGTGATTCTTGCGAGAGGTAATGTCGAGGATCCAATGGGGAACCTCACGACATTCAGTTACCCTTCGAAGGGCGCGCTAATTCGACCGCCTTATACTTCCTATGCTCACTTCCTACACGTGCTTGATATGTGTGATGAGAATAAGCATGTCACGATCTATATGCCACAAGACCCATTACTAAGATCTGCCGCTCTAAGCGTTTGCTTGCCGCGTATTCAGAGTCAAAATGTTGACCTTATGTATGTAGAGGAAGACTCAGGTTGGCAAGATGACCAAAATTTTGAAAAGATCGACATCGTTCATATGAGTTGGTGGCGCGATCGTTGGGCTATCGCGAGTCAAGGTGACAGTCAAAAAGGTATCTGCTACCTAACCGGTAACAATCCAGAACCAAAACAGTGGTTTAATACAGCTTCAATTCAGCAAACAAAGTTCTATCAACAACGTTTTCAGTTGTTATTTGATAGCTTCATCAATGAGCCAAGACGTAAACTTCGTCCTGGGGGCATTCTTCCATTACTCGACATATTTAGATCTTGGCACAATCTGTGCTACCAAGATAAGCAAGGGTTGACGGCAGCACAACGCTTAGGTGTGACAGAGCAGCCATTAACTCTTAAGCAATTGCTTTCATAGAGATTTACCATCTAGACAAGCGCTCTAGAACTCATTGATTTCAAAGCAAAAGCATGAGATAACACCCAGAATTGGAAAAGATACGTGTCCCCTTTATGCTCAGCGAGAGATAATTGATGCTTATCATCAATCACACTCCTATAATGATTGTGTTATCAATATGTTCGATAATTATGGATCTAAGCCTTGGACAAAAATCAGTACCTTCTTGAAACCGAACTAGAACAACTCAAAACTCGCGTTGATTCTGAGCCATTGGTGATCCTAGAGATTGCACAACAATGCCTAGTCAGATCAGAGCAAGTTCTGTTTGAAGAGGGCGCTATCCAGTCATTCATGTTAATGGCGAGATGTTGTTGGAACCTTATGGATTACCAGAAAGGTTTAAAATACATCAAGGAAGCCTACAAACGCCAAAGCCGATTAGATACCGATCATTTTCTCCCTGAAATTCTCCACTTACACGCTCTCCAATTCTGGGGACAAGCCAAGTATTACTCCGCCCAACAGTTCTGGATCAATGCATTAGAACAATCTGCACTGGTTGATGAAGTGGAGATTCAAATTGAATGCCTCATTGGCCTTGGCAACATTTGGCGAATGACTCACGAATATAAACTTGCACGCTCTACCCACCAGCTCGCTGTAAAAGTAGCGAATAACAGTCGCATTGGTTGGTTAGAAGGCAAAGCAAGAATACTTCTCGCATGGGATTACTACCTGCTCAACAACTATGTTGAAATGCTGTCGGTGCTCGACGGTGCAGAAGAAGCATTAAAAGAATATAAAGATAATACTTGGCACGCTGAAGTATGGGATTTTCGAGGCCTTGCCCTACTTGGCCTTGAACGTTTGGATGATGCAGAACGAGCCACAGCCAAAGCGCACAAGCTAGCAGTAGAGCACAACCTTGTATGGATGAAAGCGCATTCCTACATCAGTCGAGCTAGACTGGAGCTCTTAAGAAAGAGGCCAGAACAAGCCGCCGAGTTGCTAAGGCTGGCAGAAGAGTCAGCAAACGAATTCGATAATGGCGAACTGCTTAGCCAAATTTGTTATCAACAGTCTTTAGTCGCAGAAGAAAATCAAGATTTTGAAGCCGCATTGACCGCTTTTAAGAAGTATCGTCAATATTCTACCGGCATGCTTAAAGAACAAACAAATCGTGTCGGTTTAGACAAAGCGCGCAGTTCAAAACGCCAGCTTGAACAGAGAGCTCGTAAGCTAATTAACCGCATTCGAGGTCAACACGAACACGACCCGGAAAAGCACCTCTCTTATGTCGTTTCCGAAACCTTCTGGTGGGAAAAACTGGTACTATTTAAGACGGAGCTTAAACGCTCTAATCACTGCATCATCATGTTCCATCACATCGATACCGATTACTTAGATGTCTGTACCGAGATAGCACATACCTTGTGTAATCAGAACGACTTCATTGCAAGGCTAAGTTCGGAACGTGTGGCTCTTATGCTTTCCGAAAAAGACGAAGCTGCTGACCAGATCTTCAAAACTCTGACCACCATGCTAGATATCTATCCATGGCACAGAAAAGGATTAAAAGGTTCGAGACCGACCGTCAGCCTCAACGATATTTTGACGTTCCCGTTCACTCTTGAACAACTAGAAGAAGACGATGCTGAGGTAACAGAATGATGGAAACCCTATTAAGCAAGATTACAGATGCAGGTCTAGATCCTTCATCGGTATCGGGTGAAGAGGCGATCATATTCTGGAATCATATTCGCCAACACGTTTCGACGACACAAACAGAACAAGCACACTGTTACATCATCAGCTCTGAGTACCGCGCCGAGTTACAACAAAATCAAACCAGTATTGATGAATTAAAACTGGCACTCGACCTACTCCACCTTCCTACAGATATAGAAGATATTCTTACTGTAAAGACCAGCTTAAGTAATCGCTTGGTTGAAATTGGTGATTACACGTCGGCACTGAATGAATTCGTCAGCTCATCGACAATCGCCGTTGAGCACGGACATATCGATGAATATGTAATGGCTATCTTAGGTATGGGGAACCTGTGTGACGCTTACGGAGACCACAGCAGAGCTCTTCGCTACTACCAAAAAATCAATAGCATAGATCACGCGATAAGCAGTCGATCACTTCGTCTGAAATTCAAGCTTTATATGGTAGCAAGTCTGCTACTGCTCAACCGAATAACGGCGGCCAGCGACTTACTGAACGAATGCGAAGAACTGAGCATTTTAGTGAGTGATAAGCTACTCACAGCTCAGATACTGTTGTATCAAGCAAAAGTGCTCCGTGCTAAGAAAAAGCACCATGAAGCGCTTCGTTGTCTGTCAAAAATTCAATATCCAGCCAACAGTACTCAAGCAAGTTGGCTCGCGACCATGACTCGTCTAGAGTTAGCACATTGCTTGAGTGCGACCGGAAAGCAAGACTATGCAAGTATGATCTTGTCGAGCACCCACAAACGTGTGAAGCCCGGCTCGTCACCTGTGCTTGCGAAGCGCTTCTATGATTCTCTAAGTGATGTGTGTTTGAATCAAGGTCGTTTTGAAGAAGCGCTGAGCTACGAGAAGAAAGGCTACCGAATTGAAACGGATCTGATGAAGCAGATCCCGATCAGCGAACTCGGTGCAAGCCAACTGCGCCGTCTATCTCGGTTTGAATTACAACTTAAACTCATTCTCTCCGAACAAGAGAACAAAGAGCTTAAAGAGACAACAGAGCAACATAAAAATACAGTTGCTCAGCTACAACAAGATGTTTTCACCGATCCACTGACCGGGTTAAACAACCGTCGCTGGTTAGATGTGAAACTGAAAGATCTACTGCTACACGAAACGCCTTTCGCATTAATGGTTATCGATATCGACCACTTTAAGTCAATCAATGATGAACTGAGCCACTTAGTGGGTGATAAAGCGATCGTCAGCGTTTCTCAAGAACTGCGTTCATACTTTAAGTTTAGAGGCGCGTCATGTGTCAGGTTTGGCGGAGAAGAGTTCCTCGTCATCCTTGAGAATACTGACCTTGCGAAAGCAGAAATGCACTCTGAAAATTATCGAGAGCGTATCTTCCAATTTGGGTGGCATGAAATACTCGGCGAGCGCGGTTTAACCGTTAGTATCGGTATCACTTTGCATCGCGATAGAGAAAATACTCAGCGTACCTTCTATCGTGCAGACAAAGCCCTATACCGAGCTAAAGCCAACGGCCGTAATCAAGTGTGTACAGAGTAGTAACACGTCTGTCTGTGGGTCTTTAGTTCTGTAGGTCTGTAGCTCTGTAGCTCTGTAGCTCTGTAGCTAAGCCCGCCTCTTATTGATAAAAGAACAAAGAAATTCCACCTAATGCGGCAAGTGTCCCGATGATACTTTGCTTTGACACCTTCTCTCCTCTAATCGCATAAATCACCAAAATAAAGACCGGGCTGGTCGCTATTAATGTTTGAGCAATCGCAGGGTTAGCATTTTTCAACGCCACTTGCTGAAGCCATAGAGCGAGAAACGTCCCGACAAAGATTGCCCCTAATAACCAAAGTTTATCGAGCTTGGTCATTGCCCATAAATCTCTTTTTATCGACGAGTACGGCTTCTTTTCAACGAAAGGGATAATCAGCATTACGGCAAACACGCCAATCGTCAGGCGAATCAAAGCACCTAACAATGGTGGAATGTCACCCGCCACCAATGCGTAGTGGGAAATCACCACACCCGACGCCTGACAAACACTTGCCATAAGCCCATATCCAATGCCACCCCACTGTGCTTTGTCATTAGAAATATCATTACCGTTCGCTGATTTCGACGGCTGAAAGACCACAAAGGTCACCGCTAAGGTTGTTATCACAACACCGAGCCAACTTTGCAAAGTGAGTGCCGCGCCAAGAAACATTAATGCCAAAACACCAGAAAGAGGTGGAGCCAGAGATTCCAGCAACAAGGTCTTATTGGCACCAATTCTTTTTAATGCCGCAAAATAAGCACTGTCACCAACTGCGATACCAATGACTCCCGAGATCGCCAAGATCCCAAAATGGTTAGCACTCAGTTCGAATTCAGGCATTGGTATTAACGGCATGACCAACAGCATCATGCCAGAGGCTACAACCCCCTTAACAATGTTCAACTGCATCGCAGAGAAGCGATGCCCAAACTGCCCATAAATCCATGTCGCACACGCCCACACCATCGCAGCGCCAATGGCCGCTAATTCACCTATATACATCCGCATTTATCCTTTATTTTTTGTTGTTATGATTATGGCTATGCGCATCGTTTGAATCAGAACTGTCATCTTGTCAGCAAGAAATACGAAACAACCTATTCAAGTTCAATTGGATTTTATAAGATCCATCAGTGATTTTATTCTCATTATTAGCAGCAACATATTATTTTCAGATTGGTAAATCATTTTTATAACAATTACTTGGATGATAGCGTAGTATATTTGTAACTAACATCTAACATTACAAGGATCTGTTATGTTTTTAGACTACTTTGCACTCGGTCTACTGATTTTCGTAGCATTAGTTATCTTTTACGGCATCATCGTTATTCACGATATTCCCTATGAAATTGCGAAAGAACGCAATCACCCTCATCAAGATGCTATTCATGTCTCAGGCTGGGTTAGCCTATTCACTTTACACACTATTTGGCCATTCCTTTGGATTTGGGCTACGTTGTGGCGCAAAGATCGTGGCTGGGGCTTCGCTAAGCTTGAAGAAGAACAACATGATATTCATCACCGAGTCGACACTCTCATCGACCAAGTGAGTGCACTTCAGAGCGAAATCGCACAGCTAAAGCAAGCGGGCACTGAGCAAAACAGCACAGAGAAACAGACAAACAACGTTCAAGATCAGGAGGCTAAGTAATGGATTTACTGCTGATAATGACCTACGCGGCGCTTTGTATTACGATTTTCAAAGTATTCAAAATCCCACTAAACAAATGGACCGTCCCAACAGCCGTACTGGGTGGTGTTGTCCTCATCGGTACTTTGATTCTATTAATGAACTACAACCACCCTTTCACACAAATCGGTAATCAAGTTTACTCAACGACACCGATTGTTTCAGGGGTTCGAGGCAAAGTCATCGAGGTTCCGGTTGAAGCAAATAAGCCTCTCAAGCAAGGGGATATCCTTTTCAAAATAGACCCGATTCCTTTTGAAGCTGAAGTTGCTAAGCTGCAAGCCAAAGTAAAAGAAGCGAGTCAAGGTGCCTTAGGTCTAGAGTCGCAAGTTGGAGAAGCCGAAGCAGCCAAAATAAAAGCCATTGCAGAAAGAGATAAAGCACAACGTGAATTCTCTCGATACAAGCGAGGCTTCGAAAGTGGCGCATTTACAGAGCAACAGCTCGATACTCGTCGACAGGCATACAAAGCCACAGAAGCAGCAGTGAAAGTAGCCGAAGCAAACCAACAACAAGCTCAGATCGCACTTAACTCTGAGATTGGCGGTGAGAATACAGCGGTTGCAGGCTTACTTGCTGATTTACGTAAAGCTGAATTCAATCTTGACCAAACGGTAGTAAGAGCACCAACCGATGGCTACGTAACTCAACTCGCTCTTCGTCCTGGTGTAATGGCTGTACCACTACCATTAGCGCCGGTGATGACCTTTGTTCACACTGAGGCGCAATTCTATACCGCAGCCTTTAGACAAAACTCACTACAACGACTGCAACCTGGCTACGAAGCTGAGTTTCTATTTAGAGCACTACCAGGAAAAGTGTTTAAAGGACGCATTGATGAAGTGATCCCAGCCATTGGTGAAAGTCAATTTCAAGCTCGAGGCACACTTCTAGGTACTGACGCACTGCGCACTAGCGGCCGTGTATTTGTTAAGCTGACCATCACTGATGATCTGTCTGAGTACCATTTGCCTATGGGTACTGCCGTCGAAGTGGCCGTTTATTCTGACAGCTTCACTCACGTATCTATCATGCGTAAAGTGCTTATTCGCATGAAGAGTTGGCAAAATTATTTGTATCTAGACCACTAACCGTATCTAGACCACTAACTAGAGCTAGACCACTAAACGGTCGTAGATATACGACGACCCCGCTTAACACATTGTTAATATGAATCAAAAAGCCAGACTCGTTCTGGCTTTTTTGTTGCTTGATTAACCGTAAAATTGCGCTTTTTACATGATATTAATGCGTCTAGATGGAATTTTAGACATCTAGACACTTACCTTCCCTTATGGAAGGGTTCTACTGTATAATGCGCGCCTTATTTTTTATATTTGCCCAAAAAACGTTCTCATTGAGACGCATATTAATAATGGCGAATATTATGCTTTATTTTCAGTATTCGAGGTTATCTATGAACTTTTCAGCTAAAACAGTCGTCGTTATTGCTATTGGCGCGGCACTGTACGGCATTGGTGGTTTACCTATGTTTGGTGTCCCAGTGTTTGCTAACACGACATTGAAACCAGCAATGGCAGTCCTAGCACTGTTTTCTGTTTTGTTTGGCCCTATTGTTGGCTTCTTGGTTGGCTTTATCGGTCACTGGGTAACGGATTTGTTCGCAGGTTGGGGGGTATGGTTAACTTGGGTATTAGGCTCAGGTATTGTCGGTATGGTTATCGGCTTATTCCCAATGATGACTAAGAATCGCCTTCAACAAGGTGAACTGCCAATGAAAGATTTTGCACTGTTCGTGGTACTTGCCCTTGCGGGTAACGTTGTGGGTTATGGTAGCTCCGCGTTCCTAGACACCATCCTATACGCAGAACCGTTTACTAAAGTCTTCACTCAACTGTCTATCATCGCTGCGGGCAACACTATTCTTATCGCAGTGGTTGGCTTCCTGATCCTAAAATCAGTCGCTAAACGTAACAAACAAAGCCGTAACCTGACCGAGGCATAAACGCTAATGACTATAGCATTTTCGAACTTCTCTTTTAGATATGAGTCGCTGGATAAACCGACGCTAAAAAATATCAATCTAAGGATAGAGAAAGGAGAGAAAATCGTCATTATTGGACCAAGTGGTAGTGGTAAATCTACGCTAGGTCAGTGTCTCAATGGTCTGATACCTCATGCAATTAAAGGTGAGGTATCTGGTTCTTTAGAGATCAACGGCAAGAATGTGTCTGAGTTTTCAATGCACGACTATACCGAGCAAGTCGGCACAGTATTGCAAGATACTGACAGCCAATTTGTGGGGTTAAGTATCGGTGAAGATATCGCGTTCGCATTAGAAAACCAGTTGATGTCGAACATTGATATGTACCCGTTAGTTAAATCGACAGCAAAAATGGTCGACCTAGCGGATATGCTTGAGCGCTCTCCTCATGACCTTTCAGGTGGTCAAAAACAGCGAGTATCGTTAGCGGGTATTTTAGTCGATGATGTCGATATCTTGCTGTTTGATGAGCCTTTAGCAAGCCTTGATCCTAAAACGGGCAAAGCAACGATTGAGATCATCGACCAACTTCATAAAGAAACCAACAAGACTATCGTGATTATCGAGCATCGCCTTGAGGATGTTCTACATCGAGATATCGATCGTGTAATCTTAATGGAGCGCGGTGAAATAGTCGCGGATATGACTCCGGATGACATCTTAGCGTCCAAGTTACTTGAGACGCACGGTATTCGTGAACCTCTCTACTTATCTGCACTTAAAGCAGCGAAAGCCCCTCTGACTAACGAAGATAAACTTTCAAACCTCAAAGCTTTGGATTACAAAAGATTCCGCCCAGCAGTTCAAGCTTGGTTTGCTGAGCGCCCGGCACCGGTAGCAGAGAAACAGTACCAGCCTTTACTCGAAGTTCATGGCTTAACTTATTCTTACGACGGCGAAAAAAATGCACTCGAAGATGTGAGTTTCAAAATTGGTAAGGGTGAGTTTGTCTCGATTTTGGGCAAGAACGGTTCGGGTAAATCCACTATCACCAAACTCATCATGGGTGTGATAGATGCTGATTCAGGTTCTTCCTATCTAAATGGTCAAGACTTATCTGAACTTTCCATCTTTGAAAGAAGCCAGAAAGTCGGTGTGGTGATGCAGAACCCGAATCATATGATCTCACATCATATGATTTTTGATGAGATTGCTTTTGGTCTTCGTAACCGAGGTATTGCAGAACAACTGATCACAGAAAAAGTAGAGAACGTTCTTGAGCTTTGCGGGTTAAGTAAGTTCCGCCACTGGCCCATTGAAGCTCTGAGCTATGGTCAGAAAAAGCGTGTAACGATCGCGTCTATCTTAGTGTTGGAGCCTGAACTCCTCATCTTAGATGAGCCAACAGCAGGCCAAGACTACCGTAACTACACATCGATGCTGGCATTCATCCAAAAGCTTAACCGAGATTTGGGCATTACTGTTGTGATCATCTCACACGACATGCACTTGGTTCTAGAATACACCACACGTTCGATCGTAATCGCAGACAGTAAGTTAATTGCTAATGCAGCCATGACGGAAGTGTTTAGTCAGCCATCGCTTTTAGAACGTGCGAACCTTTGTACTACCAGCATTTATGAACTTGCGACTATAATGAAAATCGACGACACCAACGCTTTTATGCAGTACTTCATCGACGACGAGAGAAGCTCGCTATGAATGCATCAAAAGTAAAATTTGGCATCAATTACATTGATACCAAATCACCGTTACACGCACTGAACGGCATCACTAAATTTGTACTTTTTCTCGCTTGGGTCACTGTGGTTTTAACTACGTTCGACCTGAGATTGATCGCGTTGCTTATTGTGACTGGTTTATTCCTGCTAAAGCTCACCAATGTGCCTGTGCGCGTTTATAAGCCTTTGTTATTGGGAACGGTGAGTGTATTAAGCCTAAATGCTTTGTTCATGTATCTGCTTGCTCCACAGCAAGGTACAGAGCTCATCGGCAGCGAGACTCTATTGCTGACACTGCCGAGTAACTACTCGTTGAGCCAAGAGACTCTGTTTTATTTAATCACTGTCACGCTCAAATACATGAGCATGTTCCCGATAGCGTTAATATTCGTCTTTACCACGCACCCGACCGAGTTTGCCGCAAGCCTCAACCGTATTGGCGTTCCATACAAAATCGCCTACGCGGTCAGCTTAACACTGCGTTATTTACCTGAAGTTAAAAAAGACTTCATCAATATCATGCACGCGCAACAGGCTCGTGGCGTTGAACTATCGAAGAAAGCACCTTTACTCACTCGCATCAAAAACGTTGCTAAGGTTCTAGGTCCGCTCATTTTTTCTAGCTTAGACCGTGCAGACGAGATTTCAAACGCAATGACGTTACGAGGTTTTGGCAGACATAAGTCACGGACTTGGTATAGCTATGCGCCTTTGAAACGTATCGATTATGTTTGGCTAATGGTTATCGCCTTTATCGTTGTGTTAGCGATCGTAAAGCGTGTTTTAGAACCACAATTATTCTGGTATCCATTTTAGGTTTTTCATTGAAAGCATCGCTTAAATAACGTGCTGTATAATGTTCTACTTAACGAAATTCAAGCCGTTTTAGAGTGAAAATCGAAACAAAAAAAGGGAGCCTCAGGGCTAATGCCGATCAGTTAAAGCCAAAGTGATCGGTTGAAGGATCCTTCCGAGCTGTCAAAATCCAAGTGTATTTAATGCACTTGGATTTTTTATGGATGTTTCTCAAGCTCTAAACATAATTAATGATTGGAAACCTAGCAGCGTTGAGACTTTGTCTGACTTGCTTCCAATTGAACTCATCGACGAAGCCTATTCTCTTACTGATACTGTCACGATGAGAAAGAGGAAATTAACTTTAGAATCCATGGTGTGGCTGCTTGTTGGAATGGCTATCTACAACAGTAAATCCATGAAAGATTTAGTGAACCAACTTGATATTGTCGACCGTACAGGTAAAGCTTTTGTCGCACCGAGTGCGTTAACTCAACGTCGAAAGACGTTGGGTGAAGACGCAATTAAAGCGGTCTTTGAGCGAATGACTACGTCATGGTTAAAAAGTGCAAAGTTACCCCAGTGGAATGGATTAACGCTTCTTGGCGTCGATGGCGTTGTTTGGCGAACGCCCGATAACCCGCAAAATGAAAAGGCATTTTCTCGACAAAAAGGGACGCAATATCCGCAAGTGAGAATGGTCTGCCAAATGGAACTAAGCAGTCACATTATTACGGCCAGTGCATTTGATAATTACAATACAAACGAAATGATATTAGCTGAAAAACTGATAGAAACAACACCAAACCATAGCGTGACAATGTTCGATAAGGGGTTCTATTCTTTAGGCTTATTACATAAATGGCAAGACTCTGGCTCGGAGCGTCATTGGCTTATCCCCCTCAAGAAAAATACACAATATGACATTGTTCAATCTTTAGGGCGAAATGACAAACTGGTTCAATTACACAGTAACCCAAGGGCTAGAAAGCTATGGCCTGATTTACCAAAGTCGATAACCGCTCGACTTGTCACTCGTAAAATTAAAGGAAAAGACTACCAAGTATTAACCTCAATGACGGACTCCCTGCGTTACCCATCAAAAGATATTGCAGGCCTTTATGAACATCGTTGGGAAATTGAGCTAGGCTACCGAGAGCAAAAACAATACATGCTTGGAAATCGTCTCACGCTGCGAAGTCGTTTACCAGAACTGGTAAAGCAGGAGTTATGGGGCATCTTGCTTACTTACAATTTAATCCGATACCAGATGGTCGAGCTCTGCTTCAATTTAAAGGGAAATTACCTTCCTTATCAACTGAGTTTTAACGGCACATTAGCTCATGTATCTGCGTTACTTGTAGGCTTACCTTACTCAACACCAGGCGCAATACCTCGTCAGCTAAAAGGGTTCCACAACATGGCTGAAAGCTTAATACTTGAAGGGCGAAGGGAAAGGACATTCCCTAGAACAGTTAAACCCAGACCACAACGGTATGCTAAGAACAAAAATGCCGTTCACTCTTAAGTGAACGGCATTAGAGCCTCAGGGCTCCCTTTGTCGTCTTTGTGATCACTTACTTACTGTGATTGTTATTAGTTTAATTTGTAAAACACCGTTGATAGTGGTGGCAAACGCAGCTCAATCGACGTATCCAAACCTTCGCTTGCTATTGATTCAACCTGAGCAACCTGCTTCACTTCAAAACCGCTGCCTGCGTAATCAGCCGAGTCAGTATTCAGCAATAGCGAGTACTGGCCTTGGGCTGGAACACCTAAGCGGAAACGCTCATGAGGAACGGGCGTAAAGTTAGAAACAACCAATACTCGTTCACCCAACTCACTAATACGTTCATGAGCTAAGATACTTGCTTCAGCAGAATCTTGTAGACGCCATTCAAAACCTTTCGGGTCGAAATCAAGATCGTGCATTGCCGCCTCAGAGCGGTATAGATTGTTCAAATCTTTCGTTAAGCGTTGAACACCTTGATGGCGTTCATATTCCAACAAGAACCACTGCAGTTGATCATCATGATTCCATTCAGCCGTTTGACCGAATTCAGCGCCCATGAAGTTCAGCTTTTTACCCGGTTGTGCATACATGTAACCCATGTAAGCGCGTAGGTTAGCCGTTTGCTGCCACTCATCACCCGGCATCTTGTTGTGGATAGAGCCTTTACCGTAAACCACCTCATCGTGAGACAGAGACAATACGTAGTTTTCGCTGTGAGCATAAACCAACGGGAAGGTAATCGTATCGTGGTGATATTTACGGTTGATTGGATCTTCTTGAATGTAAGACAAGCTATCGTGCATCCAACCCATGTTCCACTTAAAACCGAAGCCTAAACCGCCCATAAAGGTTGGTGCTGAAACACCCGGGAAAGCCGTCGATTCTTCAGCAATTGTCATCGCATTCGGGAAGTGTTTGTACACTTCTTCGTTCATCCACTTAAGGGTCGCGATGGCGTCGTAATTTTCATTGCCGCCGTCTACATTCGGAATCCATTGATCATGGCTACGCGAGTAATCGAGGTACAACATCGAAGCAACAGCATCAACACGAATGCCATCGATATGGAATTGTTCGAACCAGTACAATGCATTTGCTACTAAGAAGCGACGAACATGCTCTTTACCTAAGTCGTAAATGTACGAGTTCCAATCTTGGTGCCAACCACGGCGTGGATCTGGATCATGGAACAAAGGCGTTCCATCAAAGTTAGCTAAGCCGTGATCATCACTTGGAAAGTGTGCAGGAACCCAGTCCAGAACAACACCTAAACCGGCTTGGTGACATTGGTCGACGAAGAATTTGAAATCATCTGGAGAACCAAAACGACTTGTTGGCGCAAACAAGCCTATTGGCTGATAACCCCAAGAGCCGTAAAACGGGTGCTCTGAAACCGGCATCAACTCTACGTGTGTGTAACCGAGATCCGTTAGATATGGGATTAGCTCTGCCGCTAGCTCACGGTAGTTTAGGAATTCACCTTCAGCATTGCGCTTCCAAGAGCCGGCATGCAATTCATAGAATGAAAGGGCTTCTTTGCGCTTTTGCGTCACTGGGCGATTCTGCCATTGAGAATCTTGCCACTGGTAGCGAGCGTGATCGTAAGTCACAGATGAAAATGATGGGTACTGCTCAGAGTAGAAACCCCATGGGTCAGCTTTATGTGGCAAGCCTTCGCCATCAGGCCCTTTTAATTCAAACTTGTATTGTGCGCCTTCTTCCAGATCAGGAATAAATAAGCCCCACATACCATAATCTAGACGCTGCATTGGGTGGCGACGACCATCCCAAGCGTTGAAGTTACCCACCAAGCTAGCCGCTGTTGCATGCGGTGCGTACACCAAGAAACGCGTGCCTGAAATCGTCTGTCCATCACGCTCTAGCGTAATAAACTGAGCTCCCATGTGATGATACATATCTTTAGGTGTATGAAGATCCTCATAACTCGCGTACAGATCATGGTATTGGTATGGATCATCGATGATCTGCTCTACTCCATTCCAATCAACCGCAAGCTTGTAGTGAGTAAAACGTAAGTCTCTTTCTTGCTTAAGAATGAAACCACTTTCACCCTCTCGCGCTAACTTAATACGAGGTTCCTTTCCAACAATCAACTCGACTTTATCTGCCCCAGGAATCCACACTCGTAATGAACCTTGTTCAGAAGGTAAGTATGGCCCTAAAAACGCAAATGGATCTGTGAAGCAAGCCTGTGATAGTTGGGTATATATTTGTTTTTGCTTTGAAATCGAACTTAGTTCCAAAACGCTTCTCCCTAACCAAACATCCAAAAAACATAATACAAAAATGCCCGCTATTAGTGCGGGCAATATAACGACGGTTTATTCTACCAGATGAGCATTCAATATTGAGTGACCGAGGTTGTAGTTTCGTACGGCGTAAGCAAAAAACCACCTCTTTTCAAGCCACTCGACTCCATTACTTAGCTGCTTTTTCTCGTACATCAGTTAGCTTAGATGCGATACGATTCACGCCTTCATGAGCGAAGATTTCGTCCAAGTTCATTGATAGTTTACGACGCCAGTTAGGGTACTCATCGACCGTACCAGGGATGTTAACGGGCTTATCCATCTCTAGCCAATCTTCCAACTGAACACTCAGGAGTGTTGAGCCACCAGCCGCAACGTGCAACTGAAGCGCTTCAGCAAGATAAGAATCCATCGGCACTTGACTTGCATCACGCCCAACACCTTCAGGTAGGAAGCCGTGCCATGCCACTGAGTCTAAGATACCTTGCTTGCACTCCAAGCGGTTATCGAACAAAGTTTCTAGCTGTTGTGCGTCTGGGTATAAACCAATCTCTTGACCCATTTTCAAGTCATCACAGTGCCAGAAGCCGCGAAGCGTTGGCATATCGTGAGTACACAGTGCTGCCATCGATTGTGACGCGTAGTGCTTCGGAGAAATAAAACCACCGTCATTTTCTGATGTTTCGAAGAAGAAGACTTTGTAAGAATGCACGCCAGCATCAGCAAGGATGTCTACGATTTCATCCGGTACCGTGCCTAAGTCTTCACCGATAACGCTGCATTGGTAACGGTGAGATTCAAGCGCCAGAATAGACAGCATGTCTTGCACTGGGTAGTAGATGTACGCACCTTTCGTTGCGTTCTCACCCTTTGGAATCCACCACAAACGCAGCAGACCTAAAACATGGTCAATACGCAATGCACCACAGTGCTTCATGTTGGCACGAAGTAGTTTGATGTAAGCGTCGTAGCCGGTTTCTTGAAGTACTTCTGGGTTTAGTGGCGGTAAGCCCCAGTTTTGGCCTAGAGGACCAAGAATATCCGGTGGAGCACCAATGCTCGCATCCATCACTAGGTTGCCTTCATCAGCCCATGTCTCGCTGCCTGAATCTGCAACGCCTACCGCTAAGTCACGGTACAGTCCAACCGCCATGCCTTTCTCTTCAGCAAGAGACTGTGCATCGTTGATTTGGCAATCGGCTAACCATTGTAGGTACATATAGAGATGCACTTGATCTAGGTTATCTTTGATGTATTTCTGGGTCGCAGGGCTTTCAAATGTACGGAATTTCTCTGGGAATACAGGCCAGCCCCACATACCTGAATCTTCAGCATGCAGTTCACCGTGCAGAGCATCAAACGCGGCTTGATGCATCAGGCTTTCACCGCCCTCTTCAACGAACGCTAAGAACGCTTGTGCGCGGTCGCTGTTTTTGTCTAGATGACGAGTCTTAAATTCTGCGAATAGCAGAGGTAAGATGCTCATCTTCAGCTCAGACACTTCAGTGTAATTCACCCAGTGCGCTTCACGAGCTTTCTGTAGGCGCTGCTGGAACTCGGCGCTGCCTACCGTTTGTTGCGCTTCCGCGCTTAATGCGAACTCAGGAACTGAACTCACATCAATGTATAAGACGTTCAACCAACGACGTGAAGACGGGCTGTATGGGCTAGCACCTTCCGGGTTCGCAGGGAACAGTGAGTGAATTGGGTTTAGACCAACAAAGTCACCACCGCGAGACGCGATATCCGAAACAAGCTGTTTTAGGTCACCGAAATCACCAATACCCCAGTTGTGCTGAGTTCTTAGCGTGTACAGTTGAACACTTGGTCCCCAAAGCTTTTTGCCTTGCTCAATGGGTGACTGCTTGAAGCACGCTTTTGGCGTAATAATCAACGTCATCTCGTAAGGTTTCTTACGGCGCTTACGACTCACAATGAGCTTGTGATAACCCCATGCCAAATCACTTGGCAATGCAAACACTAAAGGGCCACCCTCGGCACGCTCGTCACGAACGACTTGAGATTGAAGATAGCCTTCAAGTACCTCTCCTTGCTCGGTTTCTAAGCGCCAGCTGAACTCACTTTCACGAGCACTCACACCCAGATTGAGTGTCACTTCTACTGGCTCACCGTCACGCAAGACAAGAACCGGGTCTAGTACATCTTTTCTGTGCTTTCTTTCTGCAGATTTAAGCAGTGCATCATCGCTGCTTGTATCGTAGCCCAATGAAGCCAATAGAGACGTAATCGTCTCTTCTGATACTTGTGCTTCATCGCCCCACGCACTAACGTAACTATCGGCAATATTTGCCATTTCTGCGACTTGTTTTAATACGGTCTGTTCTTTCATCGCTCTCTCCGAAAACGTTCTGACGCTTTCAATTTTTGTAGGGTTGTCTATTTAATTTTTACTAATCAATTAGCTTGTGACAATCAGTTTGTAAGCATTGCTATCTGAATAAGCCGTCTATTTGCTCACAAGCTAATTGAGCCAAGGCAGAAACTGCCTTGGCTACTTTGCAACTATTAACGGTTAACCGCTTCAAGTTTCCAGATGTTGTTCACGTAGTCGCGAATTGAGCGGTCTGATGTGAACTTACCAACCAATGCCGTGTTAAGAATCGCTTTCTTAGCCCAGCCTGCTTGGTCTTTGTATTGCGTACCCATGTCTTCGTGCGCTTTCACATAAGATGCGAAGTCAGCAAGACATAGGTAAGGGTCACCACCGTCTAGTAGGCTATCAAACGTTGCACGTAGAAGACCTGGTTGACCTGGAGTGAACTCATCGCCAGTCAGTAGATCTAGAGATGCTTTCAATAGTGGGTCTGCATTGTAGTAATCGTATGGGTTGTAACCCTGAGCTTTCAGTGCAACAACACCGTCAACTTCTAGGCCGAAGATGTAGATGTTTTCATCACCAACTTCTTCACGAATCTCAACGTTTGCACCATCCATCGTACCGATAGTTAGAGCGCCGTTTAGAGCCATCTTCATGTTGCCCGTACCTGAAGCTTCTTTACCAGCTAATGAGATTTGCTGAGAAACGTCTGCTGCAGGGATGATGATTTCAGCCATGCTTACACGGTAGTCAGGGATGAATACCACTTTAAGCTTGTTACCGATGCGAGGATCGTTGTTGATCTTCTCTGCAATCTTGTTAACCGCGAAGATGATTTCTTTTGCTAGGTGGTAACCCGGTGCTGCTTTCGCTGCGAAGAAACATACGCGTGGCTCACACTCGAAACCAGGTTCGTTAAGAATACGGTGGTACAGAGACAGAATGTGTAGCAAATCTAGGTGCTGACGCTTGTATTCGTGCAGACGCTTAATTTGAACGTCGAAGATAGCGTTAGTATCTAGCTCGATACCCATATTCTCTTGAACCCAATCCGCAAGACGCTGTTTGTTTTCTTTCTTAACAGCCATAAATTCTTTTTGGAATTTCGCGTCTGTTGCAAACTTAGCGATGCCTTCTAGCTGCTCAAGTTTTGCTGGCCACTCAGAGCCAATCTTACCTGTGATTAGATTAGATAGACCTGGGTTACAGAACTTCAACCAACGACGTGGCGTGATGCCGTTCGTTACGTTAGTCAGTTTACCTGGGAAGATTTCGTTGAACTCTGGGAACAAGTCTTTCTTAACAAGTTGAGAGTGAAGTGCCGCTACACCATTTACTTTGTAAGAACCAATCACACATAGGTTTGCCATGCGAACCATGCGGTGGAAACCTTCTTGGATGATAGAAAGCTTCGCTTGTTTCTCACCGTCACCAGGCCACATCTTGCGAACTTCTTGCATGAAGCGGTGGTTGATTTCAAAAATGATTTCCATGTGACGTGGAAGAAGACGGTTGATCAGCGATTCAGACCAAGTCTCTAGCGCTTCTGGAAGTAGTGTGTGGTTCGTGTAAGCGAACGTATGTGCACTGATTTCCCATGCTTGATCCCAAGATAGACCTTTCTCGTCGATTAGGATGCGCATTAGCTCAGGAATCGCAATCGTTGGGTGCGTATCGTTCAGCTGAATCGTTTCTTGCTTAGGCAGATCTTCTAGAGAGAAACCTGCGGCTTCGTGGCGGCGTAGAATATCGCGAACTGACGCTGCTGAGTGGAAGTACTGCTGCATTAGACGCAGTGTCTTACCTTTCTCGTGGTTGTCGTTCGGGTAAAGTACTTTAGTGATGTTACCTGCATCGATTAGCGAGTGTTGCGCTTCGAAGTAATCACCGTTGTTAAAGCTTGCTAGTGAGAATGGTGCAATTGCCTGACATTCCCAAAGACGCAATGGATAAACCGTGTTTGACTCGTAACCTACGATAGGTAGATCCCAAGGCATTGCTTTTACTTCCATACCTGGAACCCAAGTACGAACTTCTTTACCGTCGATGAATTCAACTTCTACATGACCGTAAAAACCAATGTGTTGTGCTAGCTCTGGACGAGCGACTTCCCATGGGTAACCTTCAACACCACGCCATGCGTCTGGTGCTTCTTGTTGACGACCATCTTGGAAAGACTGTTTGAATAGGCCGTATTCGTAGTGAAGACCGTAGCCTACTGTTGGGTACTCTTGTGCAGCACAAGAATCCATAAAACAAGCAGCAAGACGACCAAGACCACCATTACCTAGCGATGGGTCGCGTTCTTCTTCTAGAAGGTCAGTTAGGTTTTGGCCTAGCTCTTCCATTGCATGAGTAATCTGTTCGTACAGCCCCATGCTGATCAGGTTGTTACCTGTTAGACGACCAATCAAAAACTCTAATGAAAGGTAGTTAACGCTCTTCGCGTTTTTGATTTTTTCATCATTTTCAGTTTCTAGCAGGTCAAATGTTGTCAATTCTGCTAGCGCACGCCCCATCGCTAGGTACCATGCGCGGCTATCTGCGTTTTCAATCGTTGTTGCGTAAGTTGCAGATAAATGCTTTTTAACGCTTTCTTGGAACGACACTTTATCGAAAGTTTTTTGCTGAGTTGGTTTCATTTCAGAAATCTCGCTTTTAATAGTTCTAATTCATCTGTGACATATCGTGCATGGTCACCATTAACTAAACATCCTCCCGTTAATACGACTAACTAGGAGTAGATGAGAGGGCGTAGGGGGCGTACCGATGTAAGGTTAGTGATCTGACTCTCATGTTCTAACTTCGAACAAAAAGTTGGAGTGACTAAGATCACAAGCTCCCGTTCGATAACTTAACGTTAATTGATGTGAGTTTTATTTAACCGGAATAAACTGATTAGCAAATCTGAGTTTGAGATCACGAAATTATTTTCCATATCTCATCTTTTGCATAAATCTCAGTGTAAGACCGAACAAAGTCACATTCACAAACCACCACGCAACGTGAGCAAAGTCTCAAATTAAGGGCGTAGAAAGCCAAAAACATGCAAGACCGCAAGGTTTCTGAGGAGAATCATAGTCGGTGCCATTTTTCTTCACGTAACATAAGCACAGACTTAAGTAATTAGGCAGATGTGATTGGGCAACTCTTTTACGGTTTTAGAATCCCCAAAACATACGCCACGGAATAGGTGAAAAACTTCGACATGTGGATCCCTTCGAAACTGACTCGTCCCGGCCGCTTACATAATGCAATCCTACGACCTAGGGTTCTCGATCTGCTCCAGAACGCAGATTGCTATAAGCTTGTATTGTTCCGTTCTCCTGCGGGCTATGGCAAGACCACCATGGCTGCACAGTGGCTGTTAGATAAGCCGAATGTGGGTTGGTACAGCATCGATGATAGTGACAACGATGCCTTCCGTTTTATCAACTACCTACTCCAATCACTCAATAAAGCGACTC
Source organism: Vibrio sp. 10N.239.312.C11 (assembly GCF_041466065.1). NCBI lineage: Bacteria > Pseudomonadati > Pseudomonadota > Gammaproteobacteria > Vibrionales > Vibrionaceae > Vibrio > Vibrio sp. 10N.239.312.C11. The sequence goes on along the minus strand of NZ_JBFSRZ010000019.1, from coordinate 23,200 downwards.
AAAATTCCTGTCCCAATGCCCAAAAACTGGCAGAGAAACGACAGTTTTCATCGCTGCATTCTTTATTGAGCGAAGTATTCGCCGAGATGTCGGACTATCATCATGAATGTTTTCTTGTTTTAGACGACTACCATTTAGTCAACAATGATGACATTCAAGAAGCAATGCGCTTTTTCCTCAAACACATGCCCGACAATCTTACGCTGGTTGTAACCAGTCGTGGTACCCCCCCCCTAGGTACGGCAAACCTTCGCGTTCGAGACTTAATGATCGAATTAGGTAATGACTCGCTGGCTTTTGATACCGAAGAGACGACGCGCTTTTTTAATCAGCGTGTTGCCGATGGTATTGATGACACAACGGCAGACAGTATTTGTACCTATGTAGAGGGTTGGCCTTCTGCACTTCAACTTATTGCGCTGCAAGCCCAACATCAAAAACGCACGCTGGCGCAGTCTGCTGAGTCCTTCTCCCACTTTAATCAAGCCCATCTTTGGGACTACTTGGTTGAAGAGGTTTTCGACCTGTTAGACAAAGAAACTCGACAGTTCTTGATGCAGTGTTCAGTGCTTGACCACTTCAACGACGAACTGGTTTGTGCGCTAACACAGCGTGAAGACGCACTGGGTATGATCGAATCATTAAATCGATTCGGTTTATTCATCTACCCGCTTGAAGGCGAAAAGAACTGGTATCGTTTCCATAACCTGTTTGGTGAATTTTTGGCACATGAGCGTCAAGCTCGAATCCCTCAACAAGAAGCAGAGTTGCACCGAAGTGCCGCGAAGGCGTGGATTAAACAAGACACACCACACCAAGCACTACGCCATGCACAGCGCGCTGAAGACCCAGAACTGATCATTCAAATACTGACAGACCACGGTTGGCCGATGTTCAACCAAGGCGAGCTTTCCTCGTTAGAGATGGCGATCAAGCAACTGACTACGGATCAACTTTACAGCGACCCTAAACTGTCCATGTTACGAGCTTGGCTAGCACAAAGTCAGCACCGCTACGAACAAGTAGGGACATTATTGGAAGAGGCTGAAACACAATATCAAGCTCGAAATATTGAACTCGATACTCAACAACAAGGGCAATACAACGCCCTGCGCGCGCAAGTTGCTATTAACAGCAATGAACCTGAAAAAGCCTTGGAATTGGCAGAGCTTTCGCTAAGTCAGCTGAACACCACCGTTTATCGTAGCCGAATTGTCGCCACGTCTGTTGTTGGTGAAGTCAATCACGTAATGGGCAACTTGAGCCGTGCACTGCCGATGATGCAGCAAACAGAAAAACTTGCACGCCAGTATCAAGTTTACCACCAAGCGCTTTGGGCAATTCTACAACAGAGCGAGATCTTAATTGCACAGGGTTACGTTCAAGCGGCATTCGAGCTGCAAGACAGTGCGTTCAAATTGATCGAAGAACACCAGCTAAAATACGTGCCTCTGCATGAATTCTTACTGCGTGTTAGAGCTCAAATATTCTGGTGTTGGAACCGATTAGATGAAGCGGAAGAGTGCTGTTACAAAGGCTTGGATATCCTTGGTCACCATTCACCAAGTAAGCACCTTCACAGCTATTCAATGCTGGCTCGTATTTCACTGAGTCGCGGTGAAATTGATAAAGCATCTAAGTTTATCGACCAAATTCAGCACCTATTGCGTCAATCGACTTACCACGTGGACTGGACGGCGAACGCTTCTCTTTCTTTGATTCTTTTTTGGCAAGTAAAAGGCAATAAAGAGGCGATACGTGATTGGTTGAATGTGGCTGTTCGACCTGAATCGGCAAGCAACCACTTCTGCCAACTGCAATGGAGAAACATCGTTCGCGCTCACATCATTCTTGAGCAGTATGAAGAAGCGGAAGAAGCGCTGACTTTCCTTAAGAGTGAAGCTCAGCGTTCACATCTGATTACAGACACCAACCGAAACTTGATCGTTGAAGCCGTGTTACGTACACAAATTAACGATGAAGACAGCGCACGCGTGCTACTTGAAGAAGCGCTTCATATGACTAACCAAACCGGTATGGTCGGCAACTTCTTAGTAGACGGCGGGACTATCGGACATATCTTGGATAAGTTGAGTAACAAGCCTGGCTTAGGTGACTTAGAACGCCATCGCGCTCAACAGATCATGAAAGATATCTCGACCACCCAACGCAGCCGCTCGGTTCACTTTGATGAAGACTTTGTCGAAAACTTAGTCAATCACCCAAACATTCCTGAACTTGTGCGCACAAGCCCACTCACCCAGCGTGAATGGCAAGTACTTGGTTTGATCTATTCAGGGTTCAGTAACGAGCAGATCGCTCAAGAACTCGATGTCGCAGGTACCACCATCAAGACTCACATCCGTAACCTTTACCAAAAACTAAACATTGCTAACCGTAAAGAAGCGATCAGCACAGCGGAGAATTTACTGCAGTTGATGGGGTACTAAACGATTCGAGATTGATTCGAGATTGATTCGAGATTGATTCGAGAAAAGCTTAAGCTAGTTGCCTATGGTGACTGGCTTTTTTTTCGTTTGGAGCATGGGGTTAATAGCAGATAGCTGATCATAAAGAGCCAAACGACAGACAAAAAAATAGCCAACCGCAATAATCGCGATTGGCTCTATATATTTGTGAACAAATCATAAGTTCACTAACAACGTCAGTTGGCTAGGTGACCCTCGGCTTAAGAAGGGTCAATGTATATAATGCAGTTAGCGTGCCAACTTTAATTCAGCCATTTTATAAGCCCTGCATCGCATAAAAACCTCTAATTCATGATGCGAATTGCAAAGTGCATTTGCATAATGCAACCAAGATGCAATATCGATAGAAAACAGGTTTCACTGCCGCCGATAATAATAAGACACCAAGCAGTTGTATTTTAAATGTAAGGCAGATGTTCACATCAACGTATTGCCTTACAATTAAAGAGGTAATAAAGCACCTCGCCAAAGGCATATTCATACTTTTTTTACACTAAAGTTTGTATACTGCACAAAATCATCCTCAACTCTATGAAGCAATGAACTACTTAAGTACTTTTTTCAAAGGCATGGCAATGGGCTCAGCAGACGTTGTTCCTGGCGTGTCGGGCGGAACCATCGCATTCATCACTGGTATCTACGATACGCTGCTAGAAAGCATTCGCAGAATTAACCCTAGCGTACTTGGCTTATGGAAACGCGAAGGCTTCAAAGCCGCGTTTAATCACATCAATGGTTTCTTCCTAATTTCACTGTTCGCGGGCGTATTCACGAGCATTACGACATTCGCAAAATTGATTTCTTGGTTATTAGTCACCCACCCTGTTCCACTGTGGTCTTTCTTCTTCGGCCTGATCTTGGTGTCGGTTTTCCATATTCTTAAGCAAGTAGAGAAACGCGATATGATTCGCTTCGTGTTTTTGCTGCTTGGCGTTGCTTTCGCTTATAGCATTACCGTGCTTAAACCGCTGCAAATGGAGCCAACCAGCATCAACGTATTGATTGCGGGTGCGATTGCTATCTGCGCGATGATTTTACCCGGTATCTCAGGAAGCTTCATTCTGCTATTAATTGGTATGTACGGCCCGGTACTTGGTGCCGTTAAAGAGTTTCAGGTCGATGTACTTGCGCTATTCCTTGCGGGCTGTGTGATCGGACTGCTGACTTTCTCACATGTACTGTCTTGGCTATTGCGCTCATTCCGCGACTTCACATTAGTATTCTTGACTGGTTTGATGATCGGTACACTGCCGAAGATTTGGCCGTGGAAAGAAACGATCAGCTGGCGTACAAACTCTAAAGGTGAGCAAGTTCCTCTGATTCAAGAAAACTTGTCACCGTTTGATTTTGAAGCCGTCACTTCTCAACCTTCACAGCTAGTAATGGCTATTGTGATGATGCTTGTAGCGATTGCTCTGGTCCTTGGGTTAGAGAAATTTGCAGAGCGCAACGCTGACTGATCATTCTATCCATTCTCAAGCGTATTCAGAACGGATAGAACTTAGAAAGACTAAGCTCATGAACCTATGACACAGACAAAAGCGAAGCCAATGGCTTCGCTTTTTTAGTTCTACCATACGCACAAAATTACTTTTTGATACAAGCACATATTGAGGGATATGATAACATCGCCGCTCTTATAAAATTAGATGAGAACACGACATGCACTCTGCATTAAAGGTTGCTGCTCTTGGGATCGCTCTCGTGGCAGGCTTTTATGGGCCGCAAGCAATTCAGCAATTTGAATCAGCGATGGAGCGAGCCTCTGCTGAGGTTAACTTAGATGATTACTGCATGCTTTCCACCACATCGTGTGAGCAAAATACAGTTACGATGACACTTGATCGCGAGACGGCTCAACCTCTGGCTCCCACCAAAATCAAAGTAGTGTGGGAAGGCGCAGCCTCTGACACATTAATGCTGTCGCTTACAGGTTTAGAGATGGAAATGGGCTCGGCACGTTTTCAATTAAAAAACATTGGCAATAATACCTATGAAGGTGATGTGATTTTACCTGTATGTACTTTAGACAAGATGACATGGATCGGTGAGCTCACTGATGGTGTCGATACTGTAAATCCGGCAATAAGGATGGCAAGATGAGTAGAAATTGGTCGTTAGCATTGGTTGTCGCTTTTGTCCTTGGCTTTGGCGTTAAAAGTTATCTTGATGGGCAAAACGAAGCTCAAAAACAACACGCGGCAAAACAACAATTCTCCGCAACAACCCTTTTCGGCAAAGATAACCAGCCAACTGAAATCTTTGACCAAACCGATGACAGAATTCGTATCGTTTATTTTGGTTTCACACGTTGCCCAGATGTGTGCCCTACTTCTCTAGCAATGTTAGCCGGAGCACTTAACCAGATTTCTGATGAAGCAAAAGCCAAGATTCGCCCGATGTTTGTTTCTCTCGATCCGGAACGTGATGCCGCTGAAGCCTCATACGAATACGCACAATACTTCCACCCAATGATGGAAGGATTAAGTGGCCCGTTAGATGTGACAACAACGCTTGCACACAACTACGGTGTTATTTTTAGAAAGACCAAGCTTGAAGGTTCAGAGTTGGAATACACCCTAGACCACAGCTCATATTTCTATTTTTTAAAACCCGATGGCACGCTGATTACCAAAGTGCCGCATACGTTAACGCCAGCGCCAATTGTTGAAGCTATTAACACATTAACGCGCTAACGTACCAAGTCATCAGCGACGAGAAACAACGTGTACAAAAATAAAGAACTTAACGAATAAAGTTCGAACAAAAAGTCAGGTCCCAGACCCAAACAAAAAATTAAGGACAACAACATGAAGTTAAAAGCACTTGCTCTAGCAGGCTTATTGCTCACTCCTCTTGCTCAAGCGAATAACGACATTATGGTTCATGACGCGTACGCGCGCGCAACCCCGCCTTCAGCAGTGAACAGCGCGGTATTCACGACTCTGATGAACCATAGCGATAAAGATCGCGCTATTGTTTCTGCAACAACACCAGCAGCAGGAAAGGTTGAACTTCATGATGTTATCGTTGATGGCGACGTAATGAAGATGCGTCAAGTTAAAGCGATCACCATCCCTGCAAATGGTAAAGCTGTACTTAAACCAGGTAGCTTACACATCATGTTGTTTGACTTAAAAAGTAGCCTAAAAGAAGGTGAACAAATCAAAATGACACTGACCTTCGCAAACGGTGAAACACTGACCTTTGATGCGCCAGTGAAGAAAGTGATGAGCGGCATGAAAAAGATGAATCACGATCATCATTAATCAAATTCACAATCGATGAAATAATTTTAGCCACGATGACTTCTCGCCATCGTGGCTTTTTGCTAAACTGAGCTCGCTTTTTATTCAAAGCCCGACCACATTAATAACCAAGGAGAATAGAAGATGATTGTAATGAAGACACTAAAGCTGGCAGTAAAAGTAACGCGTTAACTTGTTTGGTTAATCCAACTTAAATACCGATCGACCAACTTATCGTCCCCCTTTGACGACCGCACACTTTTACCCGGTTTACTATTGATCGTAAGTGATCAATTCCTGCATGCCTGTAAAGCATGACTCAATCCGGGGTCCTATCTATTTGAATTCGACCCAAACTCAAAACATTTTTGACGCTCGACGCTTTTAATCTCAGCAACGCTTTTTGGTCTCATTAACTCTTTTGGTCTCATCGACAAATTGAGATCTCACAAGACGTGATGCTCTCATAAGACTTTAATGCTCTCACAAGAAAAGAAAGCTCGCACGTCTGGGTAAATAGACATGAATTCACAAAACACATTTTCTCATCCAATGTCACTTTAACAACTTGGATGGCAACCTGTATTCCAACAACAACTGACACTCGAAGACTATGACCAATCCGTCATTGCTCGTATTACCGCGCACCATCGCAGCGGCTATACACTAGCGTCAGAACAAGGCGAAATCGTTCTCCCTATCCATCAAAACCAACCCGCAATGACGGTTGGCGACTGGGTAATCTTGAACTCTGAACTGCAATTCGGCCGTTTATTAGGCCGTCAATCACTCTTCAGCCGTAAAGCTGCAGGTAGCCGTGTCGCCGAACAATATATCTCAGCTAACATCGACACGGTTTTTATCGTGGTTTCGTTAAATAACGACTTTAATCTAAGCCGTATTGAACGCTATCTAGCGCTCGCCAACGAAGCGCAGGTTGAAGCGGTTATCGTCCTCACCAAGAAAGACTTGTGTGACGACTACGAAGATAAAGTACAACAAGTGCAAAGCTTAGATTCTATGCAGATGATCGAAGCTGTGAATAGCCTAGACCAAGACTCAACTCAAGTTTTGTCGCCTTGGTGTAAAACGGGCAAGACTGTGGCTTTAATGGGTTCATCCGGTGTGGGTAAATCTACCTTAGTCAATTCATTACTTGGTGAGGCTGAACAAGCCACAGGTGGCATTCGTGAAGACGATAGCAAAGGCCGACACACAACCACATCACGATCGCTCCACCTGCTAACATCGGGCGGCTTACTACTCGATACTCCAGGAATGCGAGAGCTACAACTTGCTGACTGCGCTGAAGGCGTGAGTGAAACCTTTTCTGATGTCGAAGAGTTAGCCATGCATTGCCGATTCTCTGATTGTCATCATGAATCAGAACCGGGGTGCAAGATACGCAAGGCGATTGAAAGTGGAGAATTGTCTGAGCGACGATTTGCTAACTATCGAAAGTTATTGCGAGAACAAGCCCGAAATGGCGCCTCGTTAGCGGAACAACGCGCCAGCAATAAGCAGCTTTCCAAGATGTACAAAACCGTACAATCAGAAGGCCGCAATCTTAAAAAAGCGTCTGACTAAGGTTTAAGGTTTAAGGTTTAAGGTTTAAGGTTAACAGCTATAAGCTGTATTGAAGATAACCTAACTTAAGATAACTTTAATTTAAGACAATGAGCCCCATCGTGTTAATCACGTGGGGCTTTTTGTTTCAATTTGATAATGGTGTGGTTATTTATGCACACAATGTTCTTTTATATAACCGTTTACATTTCTACATTTGCAGTGTTTTGAATCTATCAAATGAGAATCAGCAGATTTATAGCTCAATCAAAATACATTTATTTAACATTTAGCTCTAAAAACACCACATGGCGCAAACAATAACCCTAAAAGTAAACTATCCCTAGACACCCTCTAAGATCCCGCTAATATGACCGCCAATTCCGCTAGTGTATAGTTGGATTTGGTACAACTTCATAAAAAGATACATCACTATAATAAATTAACAATTGCAGGTATTTTATGCAAAATCACAACATGCTCGCCCGCATCGCTCGTGGAAATCTCGTTCTACAGATCCTTGCTGGTATTGTTTTCGGTGTCGTTCTCGCCATGGTTTCTCCTTCAGCAGCTCAAGATGCAGGCCTATTAGGTAGTCTGTTTGTTGGTGCTCTGAAAGCTGTTGCCCCAATTTTAGTATTCATTCTTGTTGCAGCTTCTATCGCAAACCAAAAGAAAGGTCAGCATACCCATATGCGTCCAATCATTGTGCTTTACCTGATTGGTACGTTCTCTGCTGCACTGACTGCTGTAGTACTGAGCTTCATGTTCCCAACCACTTTGACACTGGTTGCTGGCGCTGAAGGTGCTAACCCTCCTCAAGGTATTGCAGAAGTTCTTCATACGCTTCTATTCAAGCTTGTAGACAACCCAGTTAGCGCACTAATGAACGCGAACTACATCGGTATTCTAGCTTGGGCCATCGGTCTTGGTCTTGCACTGCACCACGCATCTGCAACAACCAAAGCGGTTTTCGAAGACCTAAGCCACAGTGTTTCACACATTGTTCGCTTCATTATTCGTCTTGCGCCATTCGGTATCTTCGGTCTTGTTTCTGCTACATTCGCAACAACAGGCTTCGATGCACTGGCAAGCTACGGTCAACTACTAGCAGTACTACTAAGCTCAATGCTGATCATCGCACTTGTGGTTAACCCACTGCTTGTATTTATTAAAACAAAACAAAACCCATACCCACTTGTACTGCAATGTATTCGTGAATCTGGTGTAACGGCATTCTTCACTCGTTCAAGCGCTGCAAACATCCCAGTGAACATGAACCTTTGTAAGAAGTTAAAGCTAGACGAAGATACTTACTCTGTATCGATTCCTCTGGGCGCAACGATCAACATGGCAGGCGCTGCAATCACCATCACTGTGTTAACGCTTGCTGCTGTACACACTATGGGTATTGAGATTGATATCTTCACTGCGATTCTACTAAGCCTTGTTGCTGCAGTTTCAGCATGTGGCGCATCGGGTGTTGCTGGCGGTTCACTACTGCTTATCCCGCTAGCGTGTGGCCTATTCGGTATTTCAAACGATGTAGCGATGCAGGTTGTAGCGGTTGGTTTCATTATCGGTGTGATTCAAGATTCAGCTGAAACGGCGCTTAACAGCTCAACAGACGTAGTGTTCACTGCGGCTGTATGTAAAGCCGAGCAAAACAAAGAGCAATAAGCCTTTAGCTGCTCTGAACCTAAACAGTTCTAAGCTCTAAGCTCTAAAAAGCAAATCGTACATAAACAAAAAGGGAAGCAGATGCTTCCCTTTTTTTGTTTGAGTGCTTTCCCCGCCGCAGTCAATAATACCTACCGTATGACTTAGCGGCTTAATGCAGTCAGTTATAACATCTACACTCATAGAACATCGTTGGATTCTTTTAATTGTAGAACTACTCGTTTCAGTCATGTTCAGAATACAGGTAATAACTCATAAACACGGTTTATTAATTGCTCTTCCAGTTAGACTCGACTACCGGTTGGCTAAAGTCCAAAGAACCGCTATTAGAGTTAGCTTGCTTATCTTGTGATGCTCGATTCGCGCTTGCCTTGGCACCATCATGGTTTTCAGCCGCCTGTTGGTGATTGTTGCCATTTAAACCTTGAGCACTTGAAGCTTCGGTATCCAAATCCGCCTTATCGACACCTAACTCATCACCCTCTTCGTCAGAGGCTTCTTTCACTTTCTTATGTACTGGGATATCGCGTTTGTAGAGCTTGTTGAGCGCTTTAACGATAGAGTGCTTGGTGATTGCTTCTTGCGTCAACTTGGTCATTATTGGCTTAGTCAGAGCCTGTAACCCCACAACGGCATCAACACCAAGATCCCCACCAACTTTATCTCTCAAATACCTAGCATCCGCATAGCCAAAATGAGCCGATAAGAATAACCAGATATACGCGATAGCATTGCCGTGCTCACCATGGTCAATCCACGCCTCACCGGCTTTAAACATCGCTTCTGCACAGTTTTTTTCAGCTGCCGTTTCAAACCAGTAAACCGCTTCACGATGATTAGCGACAACACCAACACCGTTCAAATAGCTCATACCCAATTTGATTTTTCCGTCTAGGCTATTCTTTTCAGCCGCTTTTCTGTACCACATGAAAGAGCTTTCTGGAGAATAATCCGGGTTCTCTCTATCTAAGCACCAATCCCCCATGAAAAGCATCGCTTCGGTGTTACCACTAACCGCAGACTCTTCAATATAGGCGCTGCCTTTCGGAAGGTTTTTCTCAACTCCGCGACCAAACACGAGTGCTTTACCCACCTCGAATTTTGCAAGCGGATCGTTATCCAGTGCTGATATCGCTAACTGCCAAAAATTGGCCTTTTCTCTTAAAATTAGGTCTTCTTTGCACTTCATACTCAGACGCACAATGCCGTACATGCCGTTGACATTGTCTAAATGGGCAGCTTTATCGTACCAATACAGAGCTTCCTTAAGATTGACTCGTTCGGCCTCTTTCGCCAAATACAAAATCGACGGCACATGCCCTGTTTCAGCCTTAAATTGACGATCTTTTTGCTCTTGGATACGTGCTTTTTCAATCGCTTTTCGGTAAGCGACAGCGCGAGCTTTACGTTCTTGTTCCAAGCGCTTTTTTCTTAGCGACAAAGAGACCAACCAAACAGCAATCAGTATTAACGAAAGAGCGGTCGCACCAATTGCGATTCCCATTGTACTCATAAAATATTTTATCCTAACTCGGCTAATAGCACCCTACACAGGAAAGCAATCAACCTATAGCGAGCAGTATGTTTGAATGACAGGGAAAAGCGCAGTTATTAAAACGATCCGCCCTAAAATGAATTTTGTTCAGTATCTCAGGAATACATAATGATAAAAAGCCTACGAGTATCTATCCGTCAGCACTCCATTAATGCTGTGATCCCGCTCGCTTTTTATCTATAAGTCTTGGGGCGTTACTTATTCTATCTTATCTATCTTATCTATCTTATCTAGCAGCTTATGGCCTAGACTTTCCAACTAACCTTGCTGCATCTTCTCCCAAATGGTCGGAGAGCCAATATAGTCTTGAACCGTAGTAATGAACTCTTTCACCAATTTGGTCTGCTTACGATGCGGATACACAGCATAAATAGCCGTATCAACCGTCGATATTGCATAATCAGGAAGTAACGTAACCAAGCCCAACTCTTTCATTGAGGCATACAAGTTTGATTGGTCAAGGAAGCCATAACCTAAGCCATCTTTTACGCAAGACACCATGGTGCGAACATCACTGACCTTATAGTTGCCACGAATCGTCAGGCTTTGGAAAATGTTGCCATGTGGCTCTTCACTGATCCGCAGGTGATCGACTGTCATATCACCATTGGTATAGATAACCGCAGGTAAGGAGAGCAAATCTTGTGGCGTCTTTGGCTCACCGTGCTCTTTCACAAAGTCGTTCGATGCAACGAGCATGAAGTTACTGTCGGCAATTTTTTTAGCAATCAAGTTGGATTCAACAAGCTTACTGAAGCGAAATGCAATATCAAACTGCCCGGCAATGATGTTGGCGATCTTGTCGTCTAGTGACAGCACAATCTGAACATCCGGATACTTTCTCATGAACTGAGTAATAATAGGTTGCAAGTATTGCTGACCAAAATAGATCGGCGACGTAATTCGTAACACACCTTTGGGCTCAGATTGGTACGAGTCGGCAATGCCTTGGATCTGATTAATAGTATCTTTCAGTACATAGGTTTGCGCGAGAATATCTTCCCCTGCCGACGTCAACGAGAACGAACGCGTAGAACGGTTGAGCAACTGAACACCTAAATCTTGTTCAAGCTTTTTTATCTGTTTAGAGAGTGATGAGTTGTCCATATCGTGTAAAGTTGCCGCTTTGGTAAACGACCCTTGTTGAACCACATCTAAGAACAACAACAACTGGTTAGTATTTGGCACTGCGCCTCTCCTGAAATAAAACTCGACTAACGTTCATCTTTGGGGGTGTCCATCACAACCATAGTCGTAATCGATTGCACCTGAGCACATTCCCCAAGCACATCGGCATGAAACTTCTTATAGCCCGGTAGATCTTTGGTTTCTACCCTTAGCAAGTACTCGTTGGCACCAGTAATGTTGTGGCACTCCACCACCTCTTTTTCCATACTGACGTGCTGTTCAAACTCTAGCTGAGCCGCTTTGCTGTGGCTCGACAAGCCAATCGAAACATAAGCTATAAAGCCAACGCCCATCAGGCCATTATCCAGAACCGCACGGTAACCTTGAATGATCCCTTTACGCTCGAGATCCTGTACTCGCCTTAAGGTCGCTGAAGCCGACAATCCTATACGTTCTGAAAGCTCAATGTTGGAGATTCTGCCGTCCAATTTAAGCTCTTGCAATATCCTTTCGTCAAATCTATCCATAAGTACTTATTATTGTGCATTAAGTGATAATTGAGGAAATAAAAGCACATAATTGCCTCACTTTCCACCTACTATGTTTCTCAACACGTGAAAGTCATGACCGGTCAGTCACTTCGTTCATTTTACTGCTGGAGAATCACAATGCCTTTAGAACAACTTAGCGCACTTGCCTTGTTTGCGTTTGTCTCGACCTTCACACCAGGTCCAAATAACATCATGCTCATGACATCAGGAGCCAATGTTGGCTTTGCCCGTACTATTCCGCACATGCTGGGCATTGCTCTGGGGTTTGCAGCCATGTTGCTATTGGTTGGCTTCGGCTTAATGGGGATTTTTAACGCCTATCCGGTCTCTCACCAAATCTTGAAATACCTGAGTCTTGCTTACCTCGTGTACCTTGCGATTAAGATAGCATTGAGCGGTAAAGCGAAAAGTACTGAGGCTTTTAAACCAATGACCTTCATTGGCGCAGCCAGTTTTCAGTGGGTGAACCCGAAAGGTTGGTCAATGGCGCTGACGGCAATTTCAGTGTACAGCAGTGGTAGTTCATGGTGGGAGCTCGCGATCATCGCCAGTATATTCACACTAGCCAACTTGCCATCAGTGACATTCTGGACGGCAGCAGGCAAACAACTGCAACACTGGTTAACAACACCAGTACGCATCAAGAGCTTCAACTACGGTATGGCAGGCTTACTTCTAGCCTCAACGATTCCGATGATCTAATCGACTTACTTTATCTATTGATGGTTAGTACACCGGTGCTAACCATCCGTTTCTTTAAAAGAGCTTAATAATCTCGCTTAACCATTGACCAAATGTCGCCTGCCCACTCGGCGTTAACGTCCAGACAAAAGCCACAACATTAAGTGACGCCGTCACGAAAAATATAAGTCTAAATGGTTGCTTCTGCGTTTTATGACGCAGTTTATCTTGAGCAATTAACGCCCCTAACCAACCACCAGCAACAGAAAAAATATGCAGAGTTTTCTCTGGTACACGCCAATTACCATTGATTGCCGCTCTCTTGTCCTTCGCGTACACAAAAAACGTCACTATTCCGATAACTAAATACCACACCAAGAGCGCTTTTGAACTTTCTGAAAACAACGCAGATACCGCTACCAATACCAGATAAGTAATAGCGATTTGAATAGATGAAGACAACATCAACTCCTTTGGATAATGAACAACATAGCGTCACCATTCCACATTAAAGACTCACTAAGGCATTTGAGGCGAATGAGTACAAACTTTTTTTGATAGGAAAAACAACCTACGAGTGAAGTGCCACTAAGCTCACATAAATAAGGCGTAGTTATCACCCCTAGCGACTACTCCTATCTTCTACGCCTATGGCTAACCAACTGTATTTTATGAGCTATTGAACCAATAAAAAAGCGCGTTAACCACCACAATCCGTGATATCGACACTAGGTTTCCTATTTTTACGGATTAAAAATAACTTAATACATAAGCGTCACAAATAGTGGAGCATCGTTAAGCCTAGGATATTCATCTTCGTAAAAAATATGGATATCAAAACGTGAACGAAATAAATACCAATAAACACGAGATTCTACAAAGTACCTTGAAGATTGCAAAAACAAAGAGCTTCAATATTGCGCAAACAAACACCTTCAAACGTTCTGCTTTAGCTAAGGCGATATTGCCTCTCGTCACCGCGACCTTGATAGCAGGCTGTGGAAGCGACACTAGCAAAACAAACTCTGACAGCAATAGTCTATATAAAGCCGCTGAAAACGAAGTTGTTATTTATTACAAACGTGATGTTGCAGCGGCTCGCGCTTCTGGCTCGACCTACGACGGCTGGGGGCTTCACCTTTGGAATGGTGAAGGTTGTACGAGCACTGACTTAGTCGGCATGGGATTAGGTAACAATGGGACTGACTGGGATGTACCTTATGAATTCAAGGGCATCAATGATACCTATGGCGCCTACTACGTGTTGAAAGTCGACCCAGATGCATCCGACCCTCATAAGTGCATCAACTTCATCTTGCATAATGGCGGCGATAAGGCGTTTGGCAGCGCTAACTCGAAAATTGATCTCACCAAACTGAGTCAATCTCAATCTGTATTCGGTTTCCATGGCAGCAGCGCGCTGTACTACGAACCGATTTCAGAACGCCCAGTTAAGATTGATGGCCAGAAGGCACATTGGTTGGACTCAAACACAATCGCTTGGGAAGCTGCAGACGGTGCCGATTCTCTCAAGTTGTTCTACGCACTCGATAACAGCATCACGATAAACGATGATAAGGCGATCGTCGGTGGGCAGGCCGTTGAACTCAAAAAAGATGGCAAGCTATCCTCTGCATTAAAAGAACGCTTCCGTCATCTAGCAAGCTTACCCGCTTTATCAATTGATGTTGACACCAGCACGCTGCGCACCATCTTGAAATCTCAGATCATTGTTGTTGCGTATAATGCGAATGGCGACGTTATCTCTTCAACTGAAGTTCAAAAGCCCGGCGTACTTGATGCTGTATTTGCCAACGAACAGGCCGGTAACGCAATCGGAGAAGCACTGGGGGCGATTGTGGAAGGCAGCACGACGACCTTCAAACTTTGGGCCCCTACCGCGCAAGATGTTGAACTCGTCCTCTACAGCGAAGACCGACAAAGTTCTAAAGTGCTCCCAATGACAGAAAGCTTGGAAACAGGCATTTGGGCAACGGATTCAATTTCTAACGCCGTGAATAGTTATTACCGTTACCAAGTGAAGGTTTATCACCCAACCACTGGTAATATCGAAACTCGCCTTGTGACCGACCCATACTCACTCGGCTTGTCGAAGAATTCAGCATACTCACAAGTGATTGACCTTGATGAAGCAGCACTGATGCCACAAGGTTGGACTGGATATAAGCGCCCAACGGTGAAGAAAGACGAAGACCACGTACTGTACGAATCACACCTTCGTGACTTTAGCTTCAGTGATAAGTTAGGTACAGCAAGCTTAAACGGCAAGTATCTAGCGCTAACAGAAGCCGATCGTGAGTCAGTAAAACATTTGAAAGCTCTGAAAGATGCCGGTTTAACTACGCTTCATATCTTACCTGCATTCGATATCGCTACCATCAATGAAGATGATGCGAGCCGCGTGGATATCACCGACACCGTTAGCAAACTCTGTAACGTAAAACCAACAGCGACTTTATGCGGCACCGAAGATGAAAACAAAACCATCGAAGCCGTACTCAACAGCTATAACTCTTCAACAGGCGATGCCCAAGCTCTAATGAACGATCTGCGTATGTTAGATAGTTTCAACTGGGGCTACGACCCATTTCATTACACCGTTCCAGAGGGAAGTTACGCGACAGATCCTAACGGTTCAAAACGTATTCTAGAATTCCGTCAAATGGTTAAAGCTGCGCACGACATGGATCTGAAACTGATCATGGACGTGGTTTATAACCATACCAATGCGTCTGGCGTGAACGATAAGTCCGTACTGGATAAGATCGTCCCTGGGTATTATCACCGCCTGAATGTGAACACTGGTGGCGTGGAAAGCTCAACGTGTTGTGATAACACCGCAACTGAAAACCTAATGATGGGTAAGTTGATGGTCGACTCACTCAAGGTATGGGCTGACGACTATAAGGTTGATGGTTTTCGTTTTGACTTAATGGGCCACCAGCCAAAAAGCGTAATGGTTGAAGCATTGAAAGAAGTGCGCAAGATCGACCCAAATACCCTGTTCTATGGCGAAGGTTGGGACTTTGGCGAAGTAGCAAACAACGCTCGCTTCGAACAAGCCAACCAGATCAATATGGCAGGTACCGAAATTGGCACCTTCTCTGACCGTTTGCGTGATGCAGTGCGAGGCGGTAGCCCATTTGATGGCGGTGTCGATTCTGAAGGTAAGCACCCACTTCGTTTTAACCAAGGCTTCGGTAACGCCGCGTTTGCCAACGAAGAAACCAAGGTTGATCAAGACTCAGTCAACGGTCGTTTACACAACCAAGATCTTGTGCGCTTAGGCATGGCGGGGAACTTAGCCGAATACGTATTACTGGATTACAAAGGTGATACCAAACTGGGCAAAAACGTCGACTACAATGGCGCACCTGCCGGCTACACCAAAATGCCATCAGAGAACATCTCTTACGTTTCCAAGCACGATAACCAAACTCTTTGGGATAACAACGCTTACAAAATCGCCGAAGGTACAAGCTCTGCAGAACGTGCTCGTATGCAGTCGGTATCGCTCTCGACCGTCATGTTGGGTCAAGGCATCCCGTTCATACACATGGGTTCTGAACTGTTGCGTTCTAAATCGATGCAGCGTGATTCTTACGACTCTGGCGATTGGTACAACCGTGTGATGTTTGATGGTACTGGCAATAACTGGAATGTTGGCTTACCTCGTGAAGACAAAGATGGTGCCAATTGGGAACTCATCAAAACCATCATTGCCGACAGCACAGCCAAGCCTGCAAAAGAGGATATTGACCTCACCAAGCAGCAATTCCTAGAGTTGTTAAAAATCCGCAGCTCAAGTGAACTGTTCCGCTTAGACACAGCAGAAGAAGTCATGAAGCGTGTCGACTTCCGCAATGTGGGCAAAGATCAAATCGAAGGCCTGATCGTGATGTCTATTGATGACGGAATCTCCACAGGCAAAGACCTAGATACTACCGCTGATGCGATTGTGGTTGTTGTAAACTCAACGAGTAAATCTCAATCGTTCAAGATCACGGGAGCGACGGGCTTTACACTCCATACCATTCAGAAGAACTCTGCCGATGACATCGTCAAAGGCGCCACCTTTTCCGCTGAGACTTTCACCGTACCGCCATTAACCACCGCAGTGTTTGTGCAAACTCAAGGTGCATCACAAGGTGCTGGGTTATCGGTTGATAACTCACAAAAGGACGTATCTAAGATTCCGCCATATGGCAAAACGACCGTCTATGTACGTGGTGCAATGAACGGATGGAACCCGACGGACGCTTGGGCGATGAACTTCGTTGGTAACGGCGTTTACTCTGTCACTGGCGCTTTGGCTGTGGGTGAATATGGCTTCAAGTTTAGCGGTTCTACTTGGGGTATCTTGGATATTGGCTGTCACTCCGTCGACTTAGCTAAAGGCTCGATCAACATTGGCAGCGAAGGCGACTGTAAGTTGAATGTAACCGAAGCCGGCAACTACACATTCACACTGAATGCGATTCATCAACTCAATGACAGCGCAGAAAAAGCCGTGGTATCTGTGACGAAACAATAAGCTTCACATTCACATAATCATCACAGACGAGCCTGTTTTTTTGGGGAAGAGCGAGGGGAGGTATTAACCTCCCTTTTTTTGAGCAGCCGCTCACATACCACAGCCACTACGCCCCGATTTTCTTACCCAAGGAGGATAAAGCCGCATTCTGATTAAGCTAGCCTCCTAACGATAACTTCTATATCAAATATAACGTCTATATCAAACATAACGTCTAGCACAGCTTCAACGACAAAGCCCTACACCTCCACTTCTCGAGATGGAATATAAGTATGTACAACAAGAAACATTCAATCTATCAAGTTTTTACCCGTTTGTTCGGCAATCAGAATACACAGAACACACCTTGGGGAACCATTGAACAAAATGGCGTAGGCAAGTTCAGTGACTGCACCAATAAAGCGCTGACAGAAATTAGAGAACTCGGCATCACTCATATTTGGTACACCGGAGTACCACATCATGCTGTGATCAACGACTACAAGCACATCGGCATCTCAGACGACCATCCGAGCGTTGTAAAAGGACGGGCTGGCTCACCTTATGCCGTCAAAGATTACTACTCCGTAAACCCAGATCTTGCTGACAACCCAGCGCAGCGTTTACAGGAATTCGAAGCCTTGATCAAAAGAAGCCATGACAATGGTTTGAAAGTCATCATTGATATCGTCCCTAACCACATTGCCCGTAATTACCAAGGCTTGAATAACCCAGAAGGCGTACATGACTTTGGCGATCAAGACGACACGACGGTTGAGTATCATCGCAACAATAACTTCTATTACATTCCTGACAGCGCATTTGAACTGCCCGAGATCGAACCTGCGTTCATTCCTCTTGGTGGCGAACAACATCCGAATTTAGCCTCACCGTTTCTTGAATCCCCAGCCAAATGGACAGGCAACGGATCGCGTTTGAGCAAACCAAACTTCGATGATTGGTATGAAACCGTAAAAATTAACTATGGCGTGCGACCAGACGGTTCAAAAGACTTCCCTGAACTACCGAATGATTATGCGATGCATGATCACCTCGCCCACTACCATTTCTGGCAGCACGTTGATGTGCCGGATTCATGGATTAAGTTTCGAGACATCGCCTTATATTGGTTAGAAAAAGGCGTCGATGGGTTTCGCTACGATATGGCAGAAATGGTACCGGTCGAATTCTGGAGCTATCTCAATTCATCAATAAAAGTAAAGAATCAAGACGCCTTTTTAATGGCGGAAGTGTATCAACCGGACCTTTATCGTGATTACATTCGCTTGGGTAAAATGGACTACCTGTATGACAAAGTTGATCTTTACGACGGCCTAAAAGCAGTCATGCAAGGTAA
Organism: Vibrio sp. 10N.239.312.C11; assembly: GCF_041466065.1. Taxonomy (NCBI): domain Bacteria; kingdom Pseudomonadati; phylum Pseudomonadota; class Gammaproteobacteria; order Vibrionales; family Vibrionaceae; genus Vibrio; species Vibrio sp. 10N.239.312.C11. The sequence continues at coordinate 4,411 of NZ_JBFSRZ010000019.1, read as the reverse complement.
GGCTTCAACGGCAATCATCCCTGAGATCCAGCATCAAATGATGGACATCGAACATCACATGATGCACTTCTTAGACAACCACGATGAGCAGCGTGTCGCGTCTCCTGAGTTTGTTGGTAACCCACACATTGCCAAACCAGCCATGTTAGTCAGTGCGCTATTAAGTAGCTCTCCCACCATGATTTACTTCGGGCAAGAAGTCGGCGAACCGGGTGCGGAGAACGCAGGTTTTGGACAACCTTCTCGCACGTCTATATTTGACTACATCGGTGTTCCTCAACATCAAAAATGGATGAACGGAGGAAAATTCGATGGGGGGCAGCTCAACGATGACGAAAAGCAGCTCAGACTCTTCTATCAACAAGTGATGACGTTTTCATTGAACCATTCATCGATGACCGGAGCGTACCAAGATTTACACCAATCCAATCAGCTAAGTGATTCAGTTTATGCTTTCTTGCGTTTTGATAGCCAAGAACTGGTTATCGCCGCGGCTAACTTCAGCCAAAGCAAAACAGACCTCATTCAGCTGAAGGTGACTGCAGAGGTTATTCAAAAACTAGGCATCGCTGACGGAAGCTATACGCTCCAAGAACATATTGAAGGCGTCCAACAACAGACGCTGTATGTGGAAAATGGTGTCGGTTACTTGAGTGCAGAATTAACCCCCCTAGCCACTTTCGCTTGGGTGTTAACCCTTTAATCAACCGTTCTAAAAGTAATAAAGGGATGACTCATAGTAAGGTTAGGATACCATTTATAAGAAGGTCATTTTTCAATCTCATTAGAATAATGTAAATAAAACAACAAATTATGGTCTTGTTTTTATTTTTCACGCCGCATGTCTTCCTTTGGATATGCCGTATTTCTTTCTGTCATCATAAGGTTGCGTTATACTACCCACACGTATGAAAGCTAGGAGGTTCAAATGACAGCAGTTGAACGCGTTTATCAAAAGATAAAGCGCTCAAGACGTTATGTTTTTGAGCGCAAAGACTTTGATGGTTTTGCTAGCTACGACCAAATCGGTCGAGCGTTAAGGCAGTTAGTTAAGCAAGGTGAGTTAATCAAACTTGGCTATGGTCTATACACAAAGGCAAGAATGAATAGCCTAACCGGCAGACCCATGCCCACAAACCCTGGTGGAAGCGATGCTTTGATGCGTGAAATTTTAAAGATGAAAGGTGTGGATTTTGAGATGGACAAACTGTCTTTACAAAGCCTAGCTGGTAAAAGCACCCAAATCCCATCCTCCATTCAATACTCGTGGAATCCTAAACAGTTTAATCGCAAGTTGGCTGTCGGTAACCGAGTATTAAACTCACCGAGTTAATATGGAAAAACTAAAACAACAATTCCTTGAGGTTTCCGATGCGCTTGAGCTCGGAAACCCAGCCATTATTGAAAAAGATTACTGGGTCGTCGCCTTGCTTGCCGAATTAGCGAAAGTGACTCCGGTGCATCATCAAATGGTTTTTTCTGGGGGCACTGCTCTAGCCAAGTCAAACGTTAAAATCCTGAGAATGTCAGAAGATGTGGATATAAAACTCATTCCCCACCAAGAATTTGGTGAGCTGAGTCGCGGCCAAAAGAAAACCGCCCGCAAGACATGCATTCACGAGATTGAAATGGCGATCACTCAAACAGAGCGATTTACAGTTGAGTCGCGTCTCGTTCGTGATGAATATCGCTATGTTGAACTTGAACTCAGATACCCGCAGCAGTTTAGCCAAGCGCCATGTCTTCGCCCCATCATTAAACTTGAGTTAATGGAAACGATCCCCTTACTGGATGTAGAACCTCGGCCGATCCAATCATTGGTAGCGGAACTGTATCAACAGCCACAAGAAGTAAAAGCGTTTGATTGCGTCTCTATTCAAGCGACCTTGGTTGAAAAAGTGATTTCGATGTTGCGCCGTACCATGTCAGTAAAGCGTGATGCGCAACGTAAGGACGATACCACGCTTGTACGCCATATCTATGATGTTTACTGCATTTTAAAGACCGAGGCACAGTTGGAAAACTTCGACCTTACAGCGATTGCAACGTTGTTTAACAACGTATTGAAAGAAGATATCGATCGCTTTGGTAATCAACACGCTGAGTTTGTTGCTAACCCTAAACAAGAGCTACAGCTCGGGCTAAAAGAGCTTGAAGATAACCCAGTTTTTCGCCAACGCTTTCAGGACTTTGTTACCCCTATGGTGTTTAACACCGCCCCCCATGATTTTGATACCTGCTTTGCCTCATTTAAACGCATTGCGCAGTCGTTAATTAAAACAATCTAACCGATTTGAGAACCCCTCATGCCACACACTAAAATCAATCAAGATCCGCTACACCAAGAACAAGTCAACAAACCGTAAAGTTAGCCCAACCCACTACTCTAGGGCGTTTACGAAGTCTCATTTTTCTACTTTGACTCACTTACTTCATGAGTCAACGAGCAGCGCAACATGCCTATGAGGCAAACCATTGCACTGTCGTGATGTAGTCTGACAGAATCGCTTGGTGATCACATGATAGAAAGGCGGTTAGCTAAATCACTTTTTCCCCAAAGTGTGTAACGACCGATGATTGACTCATTAATGGTGAGTTGATTTTGTAATACATATGCTAACGAACAATCCTAGAGTGCAGGTGTTTTTTTCGTAACCCATCACTCATGTGCGTACAAAAATCACATGACCATCATATATGGCTTGAGTTGCTTAAAAAGGTTGAGCAAGATAGACAGAAGCAAATGACTATATCCCGACTGAAAAGCGTTATGCACAGGGGCAATTAATGACGAAAGCGAAACAAGCATTAAGCATAAAAGGTGATACGTTTAACCCATTTCCAGAGCCATTTAAATCTCGCCTTGGTCAATCTGAATGCAGAAGTTTAGGTGATTCTTTTGGGCTCACTCAGTTCGGTGTGAATCTGGAAGTATTAGAACCGAATGCGCAGTCGGCTCTTCGCCATTGGCACACAAGGTCAGATGAATTTCTTTATGTACTCGATGGTGAGCTATGTTTAGTCAGTGATGACGGTGAGCAGACATTATTTGCAGGAATGTGTATTGGCTTCCCTGCTAGGGTCGAAAATGGTCATCATTTAATAAACCGCAGTAGCGAACAAGCTAAATTTATAGTTATAGGGAGCCGAGTTGCAAAAGACGAAGCCCATTATCCAGATGATGATTTCAAATGGATTGTTGAAAGTTCTGGTGAATGGACTCCCTCTAGAAAGGACGGCACACCATACTAGTTACTGTTAAATAGTAGGAGGGAGACTATGATTCCAACAGCGATTCTTATTCATGTTCAAAATGTCGCATTGGGCATCGAGTGGTATCAAAAAGCCTTTCCTACAGCTGTCTCTGTTTATCATCCTAGTTTCGACTTTACCGTGCTCAATTTAAACGGTTTTTCTCTTGAGATAGTACAAGCAGACGAAAAAGTAGGCTCGGGTAAATGCGGGACAGTTTTATATTGGTCGGTAAACAACTTAGATAAAGCACTGGATCATTTTGAAGAACTTGGTGCAAAACTGTATAGAGGCCCAATGGCAATTGAAAATGGGCTTTTTATGTGTCAAATCGAAGACCCGTTTGGCAACTTAATTGGCTTGCGTGGGGCGACCACGTTGCAAGTGGTTTAAATGGATTATAAAAGGCCTTATATGTCATATCAGTTTAGGAGGTAAAATGGACATTTTGATCGAACAAGAAATAGAACTCCATCAATACCAAACTCGTCAGAACAAAGCTGATCTTGATCGTTTAATACACCCTAGTTTTACTGAAGTTGGTAAGTCAGGAGATAGCTACGACTTTACATCCATTATTCAAATGATGGATTTGGAAGAACCTTCAGATATCCGCGTTCATTCTCAAAAGTATGAATGTATTCAACTTGAGCCTTCTATACAGCTTTTAAAGTATGAGTCTGCTCTTGTAAGCGAATCTGGAGAAGTTAGTGACTATGCCAAACGCTGTTCAATTTGGACATTTACGGGCACTTGTTGGAAGCTCAGGTATCATCAAGGTACGCAATGTAAACCTTTCAAACTCAGTTAGTAGTGATTATCCGAAATCTAACTATCTACTGAAGTTTGTCATTACGGGGGAGCTTAAAGTTTGTAACACGCCTCTGCCCCAAACCTTTTTAGAACCAACGAACTGACCACCTAGCCAATACTGTAGTAGACCAAATTAATCTAATCCGTACTTTGGGCACTTATGCGGAAACTTTTCGTAGTTCTCCCCCCGAAACTCTCTGTCGATTCACACAACAGGTTGATACCTATTGAGTTTTATAATGAACGACAGCAACATAGATGGAATGATTCCGTCTGTGTTGCTGGGTTTTTGGTAAGCGTGTCATGAACACCGCATTCTAATCTTTCAGCACGAAGAATAAGATCA
>NZ_JBFSRZ010000018.1:0-85379 GCF_041466065.1 Vibrio sp. 10N.239.312.C11 | reverse complement strand
GCTGATCAGATCGTAGGTTCTTGATTTAGTTCCATTGAATTACGCAACAAAGCCTATCGAAGTCGTAGTTACCTGCATTTCGACCTACCAGTTAGCTTCAATAAAGCTAAAAACCTCGTAACTAATCCTATTTTGGTTTCCAAGCATGCTTTCTTTCCGCTAATAAATTATGCGGTAGAGTCTAAGAAAATAAGCAAAAACAAAGATACTCGAAAAATCGATGTAGCTGTAAAAGAGCGTCCAATTGCTTATTCTTCGCACGTGGATAGCCATATCTATGCATTTTATGCCAACGTTCTAAGTAAAAAATATGAAGCTAAGTTGAAATCGGCGGGTTTGACCGAGAGTATTCTCGCTTTTAGAGGGCTAGGTAAAAGTAATATTGATTTTTCCTTTGAAGCCTTTGAACAAATTAAAATTATGGGTGAATGTAGTGCAGTTGCACTCGACTTCTCTAAATTCTTTGACACTTTAGACCATGATTTACTCAAACAAAGTTGGGCGAGTTTACTAGGCGAGAAAAAGCTGCCGTCAGACCATTTTAATGTCTTTAAATCTATTACGAAGTTCTCGAAAGTAAATAAAGTTGAGTTATATAAAGAATTTGGTATTTCACCAAATAATCCTAAAAACGGTAGAAATAGAGTCTGCACTGCTCAAGAATTTCGGAATGTTGTCAGGAAGAAGAAGCTCATAAAAACCAATCCAGACCCGTTCGGTATACCTCAAGGTTCACCCATCAGCGCCTTGTTATCAAACATATATATGCTTGAGTTTGATGCAGAGATGAAACGGTACATGGACATTCATGGTGGTAAATACTATCGCTATTGTGATGATATGCTTTTCATTGTTCCAGCTCCTTTAAGAGACAAAGTCGCTGGCTATGCGCAAGAGCAAGTTAAACAACTAAAGGTTTCAATTAACCCTAAGAAAACTGAGCTGAGAACTTTCAGTTCTCAAGGTGGCATCTTAGTTGCTGATCAAATGCTTCAATACCTAGGTTTTATGTTTGACGGTGAGAACGTGTATATCCGTTCTTCTTCATTAGCTCGATACTCAGAAAAAATGAAAAGAGGTATTCGTTTAGCTAAGAAAACCATGGATAAGTACAATGCGGTTCGTGCCGCTAAAGGCTTGCCTGAAAAAGGATTGTACAAGCGTAAACTATATAGTCGCTACACTCATTTAGGCGGCAGAAACTTTGTTACGTATGGTTTGCGGGCTGCTAGTACAATGCAGAGTAAGACGATCAAGCGTCAACTAAAGCCTCTTTGGCGCAGGTTTCATGAGGAACTCGAAAGGGAAGCATAACAAACGATTAAGACTGATTCCCAACGCATGGCATTTTTCACTCCATCGTTGGGTTGTGTGTTTACGGTGGTTTGGTTAAATACAGAAAAGTTCATTAGGGTCTTGCCTTTTGCCAATCGAACTCTTTAATACTTGGGTTAATGTATGTTTTGCTAATTTAGCAAAGAGCATAAATCACTCTGTCCAAGAATGTGCTAGACGAGACCTCTACCTATATTTACCATCCAAAAACCACCTCCTCTGCCCTGCTAAGGCACGAGGTGGCAATTAGAAAGCGTGGCTAGTAACTACCAAGCTCAAAAGGCAAAACACCCTTCAAAATCTCACTGACATCGTATTCTTCGATCTTGTCTTTTAACTGCCTATGAGAGATACGGCCACCATAGGTATCATCTGTAATATTGCCATTCTTGTGCCCAACAAGCTGCTTGAGCGCCATGCAGTTTTTACCGCGCTTTTGATAATCAAAAATAAACGAGTGTCGTAAGCTATAGAGTGACTTATTCTGTTCTTTGAGCTTCATCGGCGTTGAAAAGTGATTATCGAACCAATCTTCCACTTTGCCGTAGTAGCCAGAGCTTTCAGTGTACGTAAGGTCTGGGAACAGCATTCTGCCACTGCTTACAGAATCTATATAGACTTGAAACCCGAGTTTGAATAAGACATCAGGGACAGGGATATAACGAGCAGCACTGTCATTCTTTATGCTTTGATCGTCATCTTCTTCCTGTATGACAAAGCACAACACCTCATCTATCTCTCTGACGTCTTTAACTCTCAGTTGGCAAATTTCATTCGGTCGAGCACCCGTCACCATTACAATCAGCATGATCCAATACTGATAGCTTAAGCGTATATTTTGCCTCGTATTTCGGCCAAGCTTTCCTTTGGTATACACCGGATGCGAGAAGATTTCTTTGAGGTCTTCAACCGTAAACGGATCCTTTTTATCTTTGTCACCATGAATATTATCAGGTGTGCGCCCCTTTTTTGTCTTGGACTTTGACTTGCTAAGCCCCTCAAATGGGTTGTACTCGATCTTCTGATGAAGAGCAGCCCACCGATACAGTGTTGAAGCCCGCTCGATGTCTCTCAACGCTTGGTCTTCCTTACGGACTGGCAGGCCTAGGTCTTTGTTTTTATCGATAATTTCATCGGCACTTAATCCATCAAAGTGCTTTTTGTTTGCGGTGCCCCTAGCATTTTTAGGAAACAATTTAAGCTGTGGAATGATTCGATTAACATCATCTCGGCTGACGTTAGACATGTCAGGAGAGCCTAGCAGTTCATGGACAAGGCGACAGGAAGTCAAAACCGCTTTCGCTTCCTTTTGCCCCTTATTCAAGTTTGTTTTTTCGAGTTGGTAGCCTTCGATCACCGTTTCAATATCGACAACAACCTTTGATTTAACACTAGGTTGAATTTGAACCTCCACTCGTTCTTCTGACTGGATAGGCTGATCAAGCTTTTCGGGTACTGGTTCTTGGCTCGACCAACAATCATCAATGCTGAAGTCATCAGGCCAGGGCTGGGAAGTACCTGACTCGTACTCTTGGATTGCCTTAAGGACGGACTTAGCCCCACCAAGATTTAACGAATCAAGACATTGCTGAAAGTCTCGAGTGAATTGGCACATTGCAATGCAAATATTCTTCTTGTCTTCTCGGCAGTGCAGTGTGTCCAATTTGGATGGGAAGTCATACAAAGAAGCTATGTCGTCTGCAACTTGTAAAGGGCTAGCGTCACGTTGCCATATGGACTCAATAACATCGATAGAGGGAATGCTGCTGTCATCTTTACGCAGAGCGATACGCTGCTTCTGCGCACGAAGTAGATTAGGGGTACGTTCAAGTAACTGAATATAGGTTGTTAGTTTAGAAAGTGTTTGTCGCTTAGTGGCCTGTAGGTACTCCGACATGTAGGTGTCGTCCAAGGGCGGCAGCTTGAACGCGATGGCACTAGAACCACTCACCTGTCGTCTATCATCAAAACCGTGTTTGTCTAACAACTCCAATCTCTCCCAAAGTACCTGCTGCATTTTAGATGCTTTTAATCTAGCAGTATTGAGTGAACGAGTGGATAGCGATTTCTTTATTTCACGCCCATTTGGGAAAAAAGATCGAAATCGGGCGGGAATTTGATAACGGAAGTACCAAATACCTGAAGAAGAACGTTGAGTAAGATAGCGCATGTTTAGTACCACTATTTAGTACCAATTGGCTTTCTGAGCTATATTTGTAGGGTAATCATTTGATAAGTAAGGATAAAGCAGTAGAAGGGTGGAAGCCCCAGCCACATCCCGGCACACACGTCGCCTGCTGCGGCTGCTCCCTTCCAGGCCTGACCGAGTTCACAAGTTAGTGTTGCGGGAGGACCAGAGCCTCCATAGATTCTTTTTCTAAGAGGCTTGCCTCAAAGAGTGATTGGATTATTAAGCATCGCAGCAACCATTGCAAGCCCTTCCACCCTATTTTTGAACAATTGCGTTCTAAGTGCTTATCCTTTATTCAACCCATTCGCAAATCGCAGGTAAATTCGCCATTTACCGGCAGTTGGAAGGTTTGGTTACAGAAGAGCTAAATATCGATGTCTTCATTATCTTCGGTGCGAAGGATGTAGTCTGTCATCCAAGCGGTGCCCAACAAACATAACCACACCACAAAAACGGGACTAGGCACTTCGATACTTGGGGTTATCACCAAAGCCGCAAAACCGACTGTTGGCAATGTCCAACACAACAGCTTATTCCAACGGAAAGTTTTCAAGCGCGTCAATGTTTCCATCGATGCCATGATACCCGTGACGCACAAAGCCACCAAAGCGGCATAAGGTAAATCGGCCATCCATAATGGAAGTATTAAGCCTAATGACCACCAGCTGTGTCGACTGGCTGGCTTAAGATGATTTGCCGCCCACCAAATCACGATGATCGACAAGGTTTGCAGCGTAGTAACCCACGGAACGCCATCAAGCTTTCCTGCGGATTGCGTCACCATGATCCCGACTTGTAGCGTTGCGACGATCAAGCCAGAAATAATCACGACCGACAAACTGCTGCGTTTTGAAAAGACCACCATCAATAGTGGGAATAACACCCATACACTGACAGAGAGCGTGATGGGTTGCAAAGGAAGGGTTAGACCGTAAGTGGTCATGGCAGCAAGCAAAGCTAAACCTGCGATACCGCCCTGCGGTAGAATCCATAATGCAGGAATGACCATTGCAAGTACTGGGATATCTCCCTCACTTAAACTGATTGCTCTCGCGCAAACAACCGCTAATAATGTGGTGATCAAGAACTGAAACGTTGAAAATACCATAGCCCTCTCCTTCTACCGATCCGTGGTACCATACCAATCGTAGTAATTAACTGGTCACCCTAGCTTGTTAAAAGCCTCGATAACCTCGTTAGATTTTTTGATTGTAGAATAACTATTTATCGAAACTTCTTATCAAAAAGAGCAGTCTTGTTCTCAAGCTTTTTCCCTGCGCTATTTTTGAACACTTACTTACTGTGATTGGTATTTATGAACTAGGAACATTTAGTATGGACCAATTTTTGCCCCAAATCTTTGCTGTGATTCACCAAATTCCATATGGGAAAGTAACAACTTATGGAGACATCGCACGTTTTTCAGGATTTCCGGGTTATGCGCGCCATGTGGGTAAAGCGCTGGGTAACCTACCAGAAGGAAGCAAACTGCCTTGGTATCGGGTGATCAATAGTAAAGGTGAGATCTCTTTGAAAGGGGATTCCTTTGATCGTCAGAAAAAGCATTTGCAAGAAGAAGGGATTGAAGTGAGTGACGCGGGAAAAGTTAAACTCAGAATATACAAATGGCAGCCCTAGAGCTGCCACTAATCGTCTATTCAACTGACTAAATTAAGCTTAATCAAGATGCCTTAACAGTGGCATCGATTTCGAATTAACGGACACCAACCAAACGTAGGTCTGCTTGTTGCGTGTTTTCTACGTCAGTAATCACTGACTTAATGGTGTCAGTAGTGAAACGTAATTTGCCGTCAACGTGAATCGTTGCGCGCATGTTGTAACGGTGGTTAGCTTTAATCTTGTTGTTGTCGTAGCTCAGCTCGAATGCGAACGGTACTTGCTTACCGTCAGTGGTGAACTCTTGAGTCGCGATAACGGTCGATGGTGCGTCAGCCAGTGAGATGTCTTCTAGCGTAACAGTCACTACTGCATTCTCTGGCAATGCAATTCTTTCACGATAGCTTACTGTTCCTGAAATCACTTGAGTGTTCTCTGCAACCACTTCCTGAGAAGCACTGGTTTCTGATGTTGCTTGGCAACCCACAAGTAGGCCAAACGATACTAAAGACGTAATAAGAATTAGAGCCTTTTTCATATTCAATTTCTCTCAACATGTTTGCCGGACTCGGCAAATCTACTCACCAATTATAAGAGAGCTTTCATATTCTGTCTCGAAACCCTATGATTTATTGACAGATATCTGACTAAGCTGAATGATTAACACCATAATCTGACACCTATTTTACCAAGAGGCATGCTGGCGATGAGTCAACCTTTAAATGAATTACTCAATTTACTTCAGCTAGAGAAACTAGAGGAAGGCCTGTTCCGCGGGCAAAGTGAGAACCTAGGTCTGCCACAGGTATACGGCGGTCAAGTATTAGGGCAAGCGCTTTCTGCTGCTCGTTATACGGTTCAAGACGACCGCAGTGTTCACTCGTTCCACAGTTACTTTCTATTTCCCGGCGACCCTGAAAAACCCATTATTTACGATGTTGAGAACCTAAGAGATGGACGCAGCTTTAGTACACGCCGCGTGAAAGCGATTCAAAATGGCCGCCCTATTTTCTATCTTACGGCTTCTTATCATGGTGACGCACCCGGCTTTGAACACCAGAATGAAATGCCAAACATCCCAGGGCCAGAGAACTTTGCATCAGAAACTGAGTTAGCAAGCCACATTGCTGAATTTTTGCCTGAGAAACTGCGTAAGACTTTCTGTGGCGAAAAGCCAATTGAGATGCGCCCGGTAACAATAGTGAACCCGCTTAACCCTAAGAAAGCCGACCCAAAACAATACCTTTGGGTGAGAGCAAATGGCGCGATGCCAGACAACCAATTGATTCACCAATACCTGCTTGCTTACGCATCGGATTGGGGGTTCTTGGTGACGGCGCTTCACCCTCACGAAGTTTCGATCATGACACCCAACTTCCAAGTGGCAACGATTGACCACTCAATCTGGTTCCACCGCCCATTCAAGATGGATGAATGGCTGCTTTATGCGATTGAAAGCCCAACGGCAGCGAACACTCGTGGCCTAGTGCGCGGCGAGATCTTTAATCAGAAAGGTGAGCTAGTAGCGACTGCCGTTCAAGAAGGTGTGATGCGTTTTACTAAATAGCGAATAAACGCTTTTCACAAGCCCCAAATATGTACGAGAAAACAAAAAGAGAGGCTAGGTTTAATACCTAGCCTCTCTTTTTAATGATGCTAACGACAAGCTGTCACGTAACAGTCCGTAATCTCTATTCAGCCTCTAGCAAGGGTTCGAATTCACCTTGTACTCGAGTTTTAATTCCATCACCAGCGTCTCGCAGTAGATTAAATGGCGATAACACCACGCCTTTCACTGCGCCCTCTGCGGCGCCCTGAGCTAACTCTTTACTTTTATCTGCCAGCAAATTCGCTTGTTCCAAAATACCCGGTACTTCCGCTCGTAGCATTTCAGATTCAGCAACAACAGTGGGGATAGTTTGTTCGCGGTAGGATTTACTTTCAGCGAGCATCGGTGGCATCACATCAACACGGTATCGTTTTAATTCGGTCAATGTTGGCGGGATGACATCGGTTCTTACCTGCCCGACTTCCGTTCGGACATGTTTAACTTCATCTAATATCGCAGGGATTTTATTATCGACCGATGAAACGGTTTGATTCACTTTTTCGACGGTCTTTCTGACGTCTTCAACGGTATCTAACACCTGAGGAGCAAGCTCATTAACATGTTCAGCAAACGCTAACATCTCTTCTACTTTTAGCCCTTTGGTAAGACCGGATAAATCTTCGATCACCTGCGGATAAGTATCAACGATTTCACCGACTTTATTGGTAAACGAATAGATGGTGTAACCCAAATAAAAAATGGCAACGGCCAGCACCAATTGGATAGCAGTAGATACTTTTGCAAACATGAATATTCCTTTTCTTTATCGCAGAGGCGAGATCTAAACTGAGAATATATCTAAACTGAAACGATAGTTAACGTTTAGCTAGGTGCAGCTTATAGAGGCAATGCCGTTGTGTACTTCAATGGCTCCATCGCAAACGTCGAGGTCACATTAGAGATACCATCAATGCTATTCACCAAGCGCTTGTAGAAATCATCAAAGCACTTCATGTCTTTCACCTGAACCTTCATCATATAATCATATTCGCCAGCCATGCGATAAAACTCCATCACTTCTGGAAATTCCGATACGGTGTTTACAAAACGACCATACCACTCATGAGAATGATCACTGGTTTTCACCAATACGAACGCTGTAAAAGCAAGTTCGAGCTTTTCAGGATTCAATAACGCCACTTTTTTTTCAATAATGCCGTTTTCTTCGAGGCGTTTAAGCCTTTTCCAACAAGGTGTTGTGGTGAGGTTGACCGCTTCTGAAATGTCGTTCAATGACAATGTGCTGTCTTCTTGTAACAGCCTTAATATTTTTTTATCTACGGCATCTATCACACTTTCACCAAATCGAATTTAAAGAGAATAATTTTCTACAATTTAAGCAAAACAAAGCAAATATGGCAAAGTTTTTCTCTCAAATTCTAGCTAAATTGGAAGCATACCAATTACAAAGAATTCCTACACTCGATCAGGAGAACGCTTATGTGCACTGACCATCAATGGATTAACAACGCGATTCGTAAAATTGAAGCGGACTACCAACGCTCAGCGGATACGCACCTTATCAAGCTCGATCTACCAAGTATCGAAGGCATTGATGTTTACCTTAAAGATGAAAGCACACACCCTACAGGCTCTTTAAAGCACCGCTTAGCGCGTTCTCTGTTCTTATACGCTATCTGTAACGGTTGGGTTGGCCCAGAAACAACAATCATTGAATCGTCATCAGGCAGTACTGCAGTATCTGAAGCGTACTTCGCTCGCCTACTTGGCCTGCCGTTTATTGCGGTAATGCCGAAATGCACAGCGAAGAAGAAGATTGAGCAGATTGAATTCTACGGCGGCCAAGCGCATCTTGTTGACCGCTCAGATGAAATTTACGATGAGTCTCGCCGTTTAGCGACTGAACTTAATGGCCATTACATGGACCAATTTACCTACGCTGAGCGCGCAACCGACTGGCGTGGTAACAACAACATCGCGAACTCCATTTTCAATCAAATGCAGATGGAAGATCACCCTGTTCCAGCGTGGGTAGTAATGAGCCCAGGTACTGGCGGCACTTCAGCAACTATCGGCCGCTTCATTCGCTACCAACAGCATGAAACTAAGCTTTGTGTTGTCGACCCTGAGAACTCGGTATTCCACGAATACTTCCAAACAGGCAATGCGAACGTGAAAGGCAATACATTCAGCAAGATTGAAGGCATTGGTCGCCCACGCGCAGAGCCAAGCTTCATTCCTGGTGTGGTTGACGAAATGCGTAAAATTCCTGACGCAGCAAGCATCGCAACCACACATTGGTTGTCTGATATTCTTGGCCGTAAGGTTGGCGCATCAACCGGTACTAACATGTACGGTGTGCTTCAGTTAGCCAGTGAAATGAAAGCACGTGGCGAAACAGGTTCTATTGTGACTTTGCTATGTGACAGCGGCGAGCGTTACCTAGACACTTACTTCAATGACGAGTGGGTAAATAACAACATTGGTGACCTGCAACCTTACGCAGCGAAATTGGAAGCTTTCTCGCAAACAGGTGAGTTGGCTTAACCACAGAGTAAGCACCGACGCCAAAATTAAAAAGAGCCCTTGATGGGCTCTTTTTTGTTTGTTCTGTTAATCAATCACTAACGAGAACAAATTACTCTGGCTTCTGCTTCGCTTCAAATGCCGCGAGTTGTTCAGGCGTCGCTTTTGGTTGATGGTTTTGTTTCCACTCATCGTAAGTCATGCCATATACGCGCTCACGAGCATCATCGATATCAAAATCTAAACCTTGTTGTTCAGCTTCTGCTTTGTACCACTTACTGAAACAGTTACGGCAAAAGCCCGCCAAGATCATCAGGTCGATGTTTTGGACATCTTTGTTGTTGTCTAGGTGTGCTAACAGGCGACGAAAGGTTGCTGCATCCAGCTTGTCTTGTTCTTCTTGAGAAAGATCTTTGTATTTAAATTCAGCCACTTTACTTTCCTTTATTCGATTTATTGTACTAATTCATTGAGCTCTGTGTGTTATACAAAAAAAGCCTGCAATTCGCTAGGAGCAAACGCAGGCTTTTCAATATTGTTACACTATTCCGTGCTCATTAAGCGTACGTGTTCATTAGCCGTGCGTGTTCATTAACCGTGACTGCTTCTTCCCACGTTATCATGGCTGAGTTCTTTATTAAGCTCCGCTTCCACGTGACCCGGAGAGCGTGTTGAGCCGGAAATCAGTCGGTACATCGCAGGGATTACAAACAGAGTTACCAGTGTCGCGAAGCCCATACCGAAGAAGATAACCGTACCTACTGCCACTCGGCTTTCATAGCCAGCGCCCGTTGAGGTAATCAATGGGATTGCACCAGCTAATGTCGTGAACGCCGTCATTAAAATTGGGCGTAGACGTCGAGCTGAAGCATCAATAATCGCCTTTTCAAATTCAATACCACGATCTCGAAGTTGGTTAGCAAATTCGACGATCAAGATACCGTTTTTGGTCACCATACCGATCAACATGATCATACCGATCTGGCTGTAAACGTTGAGCCCTTGACTCATCAACACCAAGCCTAAGAAGCCACCAAAGATACCCATAGGTACGGTGAACATCACCACCAGAGGGTTGATGAAGCTTTCAAATTGCGCAGCCAATACCAAGTACGCGACCAACATCGCTAGCGCGAACACCACTAAGATACTCGATTGGTTTTCTTTAAAATCTTTAGACTCGCCTGAGTAGCTTACTGAAATATCACCCGGTAGCTGCTCAATCGCTTGTTCATCAAGGAAATCCAAAGCATCGCCCAGCGTGTAGCCTTCCATTAGGTTCGCTTTGATGGTGACTGATTTCTGCTTGTTGTAGTGCGACAAACGAATCGATGATGCCACTTCTTCAATATGTGTCAGCGTATCAAGCGTGACTAGCTCACCAGATTGAGTTCGCATGTAGATTTGGCTTAAATCGTTGGCGTTGTTAAAGCTGTTTTCATCACCACGCAGATACACGTCATACTCTTCACCACGGTCAACGAAGGTGGTTTCACTGCGGCCGCCCAGCATGATTTCTAACGTGTCCGAAATATCCGATACGCTCACACCCAGCTCAGCTGCACGCTGCTTGTCTACGGTAACCAATAACTCTGGCGTTTTCTCAGAGTAATCGATGTCCGCACCTTCCATCATTGGAGAGTCTTCAGCGGCTTGCTTTAACAGTTCGCCCCATTTCTGAAGCTCAGAGTAATCAGAGCCACCCAGTACAAATTGCACAGGCTCACTCGAACCACCACGGAAGCCTGGCATGAACGGGAACACACGTACATCAGGAATACCCGCTAAAGACTTACGTACCTCGCCCAAGGCTTGTTGTGCTGTCTCTTCACGTTCATCCCAATCTTCCAGGATCATGATAACGAAGCCCGTTTGGTCGCCCGCATTACCACCAAACGCTGGCGATTGAATGCTGAATGACTTCAAGAATCCTTGACCAAGCAGCGGCATTAGGCGTTCTTCAACGATGTCCATGTTGGCAGACATACGGTTGTAACTAGTTGCATCGGCACCACGAACAAACGCAAAGATAACACCACGGTCTTCTTTTGGCGTCAGTTGCGACGGCACTTGTTGCATCAAACTATAACTACCGCCCATACACGCAATAATGATGATTGGAGCTGCCCAACGCCAGTTTAGAGCACGGCGCAATACCGATTTGTATCCAGCTTCTAACTTACCAAACACACGTTCAACAAATTGATTGAAGCGATTAGGTTTCACGTTCGCCTTTAAGATCTTGCTGCCCAGAACCGGCGTCAAGGTTAATGCTATGACAGATGAGAAGATCACCGACATCGCCAAAAGTACCGAGAACTCAGTAAAAAGAAGGCCTACCATACCGTCCATAAACGAGATTGGTAGGAACACCATGACCAGTACTAGCGTGGTTGCGATTACCGCAAAGCCTACTTCACGTGTCCCTTTATAAGCCGCAAGCAATGGTGATTCACCACGTTCAATGTGGTGGAAAATATTCTCAACCACCACAATCGCATCATCGACCACCAAACCGATAGACAGGATAAGTGCCATCAAGGTGATGAGGTTGATAGAGAAGCCAAAGTAGTACGCTGCAATAAACGACGAGATTAGCGACACAGGAACCGTCACGGCTGGAATCAGCGTTGCACGCGCTTGGCCAATGAAGACGTAAAGCACGAGGATAACCAAACCACCCGTAATAAAGAGTGTGCTGTAAACCTCTGAGATCGAACGGTCGATAAAGACAGTGGAGTCATAGTCGACAGCCAAGCGAGTTCCGTCAGGCAAGAACTTTTGAATCGCTTCGACTTCTTTATGGACTAAGTCAGCCACCTCAAGTGGGTTGGCATCAGACTGAGGCACAATGCCCATACTGACGTTAACAACGCCGTCACTCTTAAAAGTCGAGTTCTCGTTTTCTGCGCCAATGTAAACATCCGCCACATCTTTCAAGTAGATAGGTGTGTTATCAGAGGCACGTTTCACCACTAGGTATTCGAAATCTTTGGCTTCAGTATATGAACGAGCAGTACGAACCGACATCACAATCGCATCGTTACGCACTTCGCCACCCGGGCTTTCAATGTTCTCGTTACGTAGGGCTTGTGTAATATCAGAGGCGGTAACACCACGACCCGCCATTAACGCGGGTTTCAGCTTCACGTACATGACTTTGTACAAACCGCCAGAAATATCCACCGAGCTCACACCAGAGATCAAACTAAAGCGGTCAATCAACACACGTTCGGTGTAGTCGGTTAACTGCGTTCGATCCATCTCAGTTGAGCTTAAATTGATGTAAACCGACGCTTCACCACTACCATTGTTTTTGTAAACAATCGGGTCATCGGCTTCATCTGGCAACGAACGCTGAGCACGCGCTACCGCATCACGCACATCACTGACACCGGTATTGAGGTCATAACCAAGTTCAAAGGTGATGGTGATTCGTGACGATCCGTTTCGTGTCGTAGATTCGATTTCATCGATACCACTGATGCCGGATAACTGGTCTTCAAGGTTGGAGGTAATTTGGCTTTCAATGATGGTGGCAGATGCACCTTCATAACGAGTACTGATCGATACCATCGGGCTTTCAATATCGGGCATTTCACGAACTGCGAGCTTATTGAAAGAGACAATACCAAACACAACCAAAAGCAGGCTCAATACAACAGCCGCTACTGGTCTCTTCACAGAAACATCAGATAACAACATTAGTTAGCGCCTTCTTGTGCTGCTGTATTTTCATCAAGTTTAGCTTTGTTGCCATCAAGATTAGCTGTATCGCCGTCAAGTTTAGCAGGGCGATTAACGGCAAGTTCTTGAACCAAAACACCGTCACGCATGTTCACGATACCTTGCACTACGATCTTCTGACCAATCTCGATACCTTTTTCGATCACGACTTCGTTATCAAGACGAGCCCCGAGGAATACTTCGGTACGAGTCGCTTTGTTATCTTCGCCAATAACATAAACGAAACGCTTAGTGCCTGAATACTCAAGCGCTTGAACTGGAATGATTGGGGCTTCTACTGGTGGGAAGTCCATATCAGCCGCCACTAACATGCCCGGTTTTAGGTAATCATTGTTGTTATCGAAGTGGATTCGAACTCGAAGGTTCAAAGTTTCCGCGTTAATACGAGAATCAATCCCCACCACAGTACCCGTGAACTGAGTATCGCCCCACGCACTGGTGCGAGCCGTTACTGTCATACCTTTAGACAGTTTAGAAAGGTAGCGCTCAGGAATCTGAAGATCTAACTGCATCACAGACAAGTCATCTAACGTCACGAGCTCTGTACCCGATGTCACCATTTTGCCGCGGCTAAAGTCGATAAAACCGACCGTACCAGAGAAAGGAGCACTGATATGTAGATCTTTCAGGTTGGCGTTAGCGGCAGCTAGGCGAGCATTAGCGATCTCTACGTTAGTTTTCTGAGCGTCAATTTCAGTTTGAGTGATCGCGTTACGTTTCACTAGTCGTTGAAATTCCGCAAGCTTACGCTTTTCATCTTTTAAATATGCTTGTGCTTCTGCAACTGCTGCTTTTGCTTTGTCGTCATCGAGTTGAACCAACATCTGCCCTTTGGTGACATCTTGATTGGCTTTGATGTTAATAGAGTTCACTCTGCCAGCCACTTCAGAAGTGATCATTACAGATTGCTCGGCTTCTAACTTACCGACCAAAGAAAGAGACTGGCTAACTTGGTGAATATCAACTTGCTCGGTAACAACAGTGACCGTGCTAGGGCCCATACGTTTAGCTAGTGCGGCTGGAGACGCCATAATGATAGACAAGCTAAGCAGGGTTAAAACAATTTTATGCTTCATAATAATGGTCTGCAAGTAAGGTTTATACCAAACACAGTAGGTAAGTGGTCAGAAATAGCGCAAGGAAAAGACTTGAGAACAAGGCAGAGGTTTTCGATAAGTAGTTATTCTACAATCAAAAATCTTAACGCAGTTATCGAGCGTTTTAACAAGCTAGGGTGACCAATTATTTACTACGATTGGTATTATTATCTATAAATGAAATTAACCGTATTCTATCAACTGATGAATGCTGTAACGTCAAGAAGTGTAAATCTAAGTTAAATTCAATTGACGTTTCATGACGAATGACACGAACCAAACACGATACATAAAGCTAATTACCTCAAGGTGTTACCTATCAGTACGTAAATCTTAATACAGATGTTCACTTCACGAGCAATATGCGTACTTTTCGCCATCTTTGCCCAAAAAGGCAGCATTTAACACAAAACCATAAGAAAAACCCTTTACAGGTTTAACGTGTTTGCTATGATGCGCTCCGCACTTGAGAGATGCGTTGGGAAAAACATCTCTTTAGCCTATCCATTATGAGTTAGGAAAAACACCCTGGAGGGGTTCCCGAGTGGCCAAAGGGAGCAGACTGTAAATCTGCCGGCACTGCCTTCGATGGTTCGAATCCGTCTCCCTCCACCATATTCTTCTTACCTCTTTCGAGAGTTAAGAGAACAACCTGATTGATGGGCTTATGGGAAAACATCAATTTAGGCTTACTTTGTGAAAAGTAAGACACACCCTGGAGGGGTTCCCGAGTGGCCAAAGGGAGCAGACTGTAAATCTGCCGGCACTGCCTTCGATGGTTCGAATCCGTCTCCCTCCACCATATTCTCCTTAATTGGAAAATCGAAAAGCCAACTCATTGAGTTGGCTTTTTTCGTTTCTGAGCTTTATATCTTTCTAAACGTATCTTGCCGAACCTATCTTTCTAAACACGGTCCTCAACTTCCTAAACACTAACCCGTTACAACCCAAGAAAGGCTAAGCGATCTAGCCCATTCAAACATCAGTGTTCCCATACTTCTGCATGACGCTGACAAGCCAGATAAGCAGCGCAGCCTAAGCAATTGGTCGATACATGTTCTTGGCATTCATTCGCCATTCTCTGTTTCTGCTGCAAAGTAATTTCAGGCTCCAATACGGGTTCAAAGAACTTGGTCATTACTCATCACATCCAAATAGAATCAATTAGTTAGCTCTAGGTTAATCCAACCTTTGAGCAAGATACATCTCTTAATATTTGTCGTGATGACACATTTCCGCTACTCATGTTCTTTGTCGGCTCACCACGTGTTAGTCATATTGGCATTGTTCCTTGAATCTAAACCCCTTCCCCCCACCCAAAAAAAGCTCAAAGCCAATTTCCCTGCTGCGACTTATAGATACATATCATTAGACGCAAAAAAGCCCCTGATGATTTCTCAGCAGGGGCTTTATATTATTTGGTGTCATTCCGAATAACTACATCCTATTGATGTTTAGTTAAATCCTGGAATTAACCTTGAATACCAACAATTAACCAAGGTGCATTTTGAGTCGTTAGGTCACGCTCTAAGTGCCAGATATCAGTGATATCTTCTTCAATGCCGTCTGCGGTGTCACGGTAGCGACCGCTAAACTGAAGGCTTAGCTGTGCTTTACTACCATCGTGATCTGCGCGAACGATTTCAGCATCAACGTACATTACGTCTGTGTGCTGATCACCGTCTAGCTTGTTACGCTCAGCTTTTAGGTCTTCAAATAGGCTTGGAGATACGTATTCTTCAATCGTATTTAGCTCGTTGTGATTCCATGCACCTTGCAGTGTACGGTAGTGCTCACGAGAACCGTTGATGAATGCCGCTTGATCAAAACCTGGTGGGTAGTTATGTGGAACATCGCTTTGTGCACCAAAACCGAAACCACCAGCGCTATTTTGCGAATGAGGTTGTGATTGAGGCTGTGCTTGCTCGAAGTTATGAACATTTGGTTGTTGCTTAGGTTGTTCAAACTTGTTCTGACCCATGCCGCCGAATGCTGGCTGTTGGCCACGTGCATTCTGCTGATTCATTGAGCCCTGCTTCGCGCCCAACATTCCGCGTAGGAATTTAAATGCTAGGAAAGCAATCAGACCCATGATTAAAATATCCATGAACTGGATACCTTCAAATGCGCCACCAAAGAATGCAGCTAAAAGACCACCAGCAAGTAAACCACCTAGCAGACCGCCCATAAGGCCTTTCTTGCTAGAGTTAGCTGCTGCTGTTTTCTTGCCCGTTTGATCTTGTCGGATCGAATTTGTGTTTTGTTGTTTTGGTGCTGGAGCCGTTTTAAAGCTTTTGCCAAATGACTTACCACCACCAAACTTTTTCGCTTCCGCGATTGGCGTCACCGCGACTGTTACCAACAGGATCGCGACTAGTGAGAAAAATCGTTTCATTATTATCCTTTATAGGTTTTTTTATCTTTCGACACCTTAATCATACTCGTTAACAAAGAACAATGAAATATTCACGACGTTTACACATGTATCATAATATTGCGGCTATTAATTGATTACTAAACTAGCGAAGGGATTGACGGCACTCTGGGGCAGCATTAAAATATTGAACGATGTTCATTTAATAGAAAGTACTCATGGCAAGACGAAACGATCATACTCGCGAACAATTAGTGCAATTAACCTTAAAGACGGTAACCGACTTCTTAGAAGAGCACTCTTATCACGAGCTAAGTCTACGTAAAATTGCCAATATGATTGGTTATGTCCCTAGCACCTTGGTGAATGTATTTGGTAACTACAACCTACTCCTTTTACACGTTGTTGCTCAAACATTAGATGAACTGTCGTCCCAATCTGCTTCTGCGGTTGAACAATCGAGCAACCCTCAACAGGCTCTTTTCAATCTTGCATACTGCTATCACGATTTTGCACAAAAACACCCTCACCGTTGGCAGCTTATCTTTGAGCACAACATGAATGGTGAAAACCTTCCTGAATGGCAATCGAACCGTATTGATAGAATGACAGGTATGTTAGAGCAATTGCTGGTAGCTATTGCGCCTGAACACACAGAAAGCGAAGTCATTAAAGCCAGCCGTGTATTATGGTCTGGAGTACATGGAATTACTCTACTTAGCGTTGATGATAAATTTTTCGCCTCTGAACCTATCGATGGTAAAGAGTTGATCAATAACCTAATCTCAAACTACTTAACCAACTGGTAATCATTCAAGGAAAGACAATGAACAACAGCAGCCAATCTTCGCTGTTAACTCAAAAAAGGTTCCTACCCTACTTTATTACTCAATTTCTAGGCGCCTTTAATGACAACATATTCAAAAATGTTCTGTTACTGTTTGTTGCTTTCGCAAGCGTAGATACGCTGCCTATTTCCAGCAATCTATTCATTAATTTGGCCGCTGGTCTTTTTATTCTGCCCTTCTTCCTGTTTTCTGCTTTGGCTGGTGTACTGGCTGACAAATACGAAAAATCTTGGTTTATACGTAAAGTTAAGCTCCTTGAAGTGGCGATCATGTCACTGGGCGCGATCGGGTTTATCTACGAAAGCTACGGGATACTACTCCTACTTCTGTTCCTAATGGGAACGCAAAGTGCCTTCTTTGGCCCGGTGAAATACGCACTGCTTCCACAACAGTTAGAAACAAAAGAGCTGGTATCCGGCAACGCTTTAGTCGAAACCGGCACATTCTTAGCCATCCTTATTGGTACTCTTGGTGCCGGTATTATTGCATCTGAAGAAAGCGCGAAGCTCATTGCTGCGGTATGTATTGTTTCTTTCGCCGTGCTTGGCTATGTATCAAGCTGCTTTATTCCACAAGCGCCAAGTAACGCACCAGATCTGAAAGTGAAGTGGCAGCCAGTAAAGCTAACCCGCGCGACACTGGCGATTGCAAAAAAAGATCGCCCAACGTTTCAAGCACTGATGTCTATCAGCTGGTTCTGGTTCCTTGGCGCTGCTTACCTAACTCAGTTTCCAAACTTCACAAAGCTCCACTTGAACGGCACTGAAAGCTCGGTTGCCTTTTTGTTAGCTCTTTTCTCGGTCGGTATTGCGATAGGTTCTTTGGCTTGTGATAAGTTGTCAAATCACAGAATTGAAATCGGCATCGTACCAATGGGTAGCCTAGGTATGTCGATTTTTGGGCTATTGATGGCGATATCCATTCCTGAGTCCTTGCCTGAATTTACTTCTTTCCATCAATTCGTGACGTATTCAGAGCTGTGGCCGCTGTTTGCTTATCTTCTGCTCTTAGGTGTCTCTGGCGGTATCTTCATTGTTCCTCTGTATTCTCTGATGCAGTTACGAGCGAAACCAGATGAACGCGCTCAAGTGATTGCCGGGCTCAACATTTACAATTCACTATTCATGGTGGGAAGCGCCGTTTTGGGTATTGTTTGCCTGAGTGTTCTCGATCTTTCTATTCCACAGCTGTTTGTGTTGCTCGCGATAGGGAATACTTTGGTTATGCTGTACCTGTTTTATCAGGTGCCTATCTACGCTTTCCGTTTCTTTACATGGGTGGTCACTCACACCATGTACCGAGTTAAGCACAAGAACTTACACCATCTTCCAGAGAATGGCGGCGCACTGATCGTTTGCAACCATGTGAGTTATATGGATGCACTGCTTCTGAGTGCGGTTTGCCCTCGCTTGATTCGGTTTGTGATGGAAGAGGATTACGCCAAGCTGCCTCCACTACGTCGATTCTTAAAAAAAGCAGGAGTTATTCCAATCTCCGCAACCAACCGAAACTCGATTAGAAACGCTTTCAAAGAAGTTGAACGTGCCCTAGATGAAGGGCACATCGTGTGTATTTTCCCTGAAGGCAAGCTAACCGCTGATGGCGAAGTAGCCGAATTCATGCGTGGCATGGAGCTGATTATCAAACGATCTCCTGTACCTGTGATTCCAATGGCACTTAAAGGGTTATGGGGCAGTTACTTCAGTCGTTATAAAGGTCAAGCTTTCAAGGGACTACCCACCCGTTTCAGGGCCAAGTTAGAGATAGAAGCTGCCGAACCTATGCTAGCCAAGGAAGCTTCATGCGACACGCTTCGACAGTCAGTCTCTGATCTTCGCGGCTCACTACGCTAAATAACCAAGCCTTTATTCATATCAGCTGAACAAACGTTTAGTTTTACTTAACGTTTGTTCAATTCATTTAGACTTACTTACCATTGCGTTAAGCGTATAGTCTTCCACTACGCTGCCAATACTAGACGCGACGAATTAAATATAATGAATCTAAAAAAGTCTGTTCCATTTTATCTTGCTGCTCTGTTTTGCTTAACCCCATGGGTGAGTTCACCGACGGCCCTCGTGATCGGTTTCCTTCTTGCGAGCTTAGGTTTAGTCCCTTACCATCTAGAAGTAGGCAAACTCACAAAGAAGCTACTGGCCTACTCGATTGTCGGCTTAGGCTTTGGCATTCAGTTTGAGAAAGCATTAGCGGTCACAGGCGATGGTATTGGCCTCATTGTCACGACGATTATTGGTACCTTGGTCATTGGTTGGTTCTTGGCAAAACGCATGGGATTAGATCGCACCACGGGTTACCTTATCTCTTCTGGTACCGCAATTTGTGGTGGTAGCGCCATTGCCGCCGTAGCACCGGCCATCAAAGCTGATGATGAACAGATTGGCTTGGCGTTAGCCACTGTATTTGTGTTGAACTCGGTCGCCCTTTTCTTGTTCCCAATGATTGGCCATGCACTAGAGTTAAGCCAACAAACTTTCGGAACATGGGCAGCCATCGCGATTCATGATACCTCCTCTGTAGTCGGCGCAGCATCAGCATATGGCGAAGAAGCACTGACCACAGCAACCACATTGAAGCTCGCTCGCGCACTTTGGATTATCCCAATCGCGTTAGTCAGCGCAATGATCTTCAAG
Source organism: Vibrio sp. 10N.239.312.C11 (assembly GCF_041466065.1). Classification (NCBI taxonomy): domain Bacteria; kingdom Pseudomonadati; phylum Pseudomonadota; class Gammaproteobacteria; order Vibrionales; family Vibrionaceae; genus Vibrio; species Vibrio sp. 10N.239.312.C11. Next base: position 65,423 of record NZ_JBFSRZ010000018.1, on the reverse strand, counting down.
AACGATCAAAAGAAGATTACGATTCCTTACTTCATTTTCTTCTATTGCGCTGCTATTGCTGTTAGTGACTTATTGCCACAATTTGAGATGGTCTATCAAGGTATCTTTGATGTGTCTAAGCGTGCATTGGTGGTGTGTCTATTCTTGATTGGTTGCGGTATTTCAGTTGAGAAGCTTAAAGCTGCTGGGCCGAAGCCATTGATGTTTGGTATTACAATGTGGACGATGATTTCGACAGGCTCATTAGCGTGGTTAACGCTTACCTGATGCATCTAATACGTAAAGAAGCGCTGTAGATTGGTTAACTTGTTAAGCAGACAAACAGATTAGCGAATGACAAAATAAAAAGGCAAAGCTCTAATGGGCTTTGCCCCTATCGTTTTTAGTGAAAATATCGTTTGTAGTAAAGATTTTCTTTATTGCAACAATCACAAATCAAACAGGGGCTTATCACTCTTTTTGCTCTCTCTTTTAATTAAAACAAGTACCACAACCAGCACAAATGCAGTGAGTTCAGCCAATGAACGAGTCAGTCCTGACGAAACGAGCGCTTGGCCTATCTGCAGTAAAACCGCAATGATGAGGGCAACTTTCATAATAAGACCTTATTCTATAATCCGTTATTTATAGAGCTTATTATGATGGATGGTTATAAAGATAATAAATTCTGTTTTGAACTATCTAATTGCTAAATTAACTAACCGCCTGACAACTTAGTCACCTAACAACTTCGCAAATAACGTCGAGGTAAGCGCTTACCTTTAACTCCTATGCTGAGACAACCAAGATGCCAATCCAGCGCGTGAAACCTTAATACCCTGCTGTTCTTGCTTAGGCATTCGATAATACTCAACAGGAAATTTGAACCGCTCAAGACGGCCATTCAATTGCTCAGCAAACCACTCTTTGGTTGGCAAATCAGCACAATCCACAATAGCGACAGGCCGGAATCCGAACTCATCGTCTTCAATAGGAACAATAAAAGACTGGTTAACCTCAGACAATTGGTTGAGTGCTCGCTCAATCTCTTCGCAATGAATGTTCTCACCACCAGAAATAAACTGATTGTCGGCGCGACCAATAATCGACACTTGTTCACCAACCCACTCACCAAGATCTTTGCTATCGAACCAGCCGTTCTTATCAACTAATAGCGTTAACTCGCCCTGATAGTAATAACCAGAAGCAAGCGTATTGCCGCCAATAAAGATACGTTGATCTTCAATTTTCAACTGGCGTTGGTTAAGGACAAAACCTGCAGTATTACTAGAATCAACGGGCTTCGCAGTCACTGTTGAAGCCGCTTCTGTCATGCCGTAGCCAAGCCATGTTTCGATACCCATTTGTTGAGCTTCAAGCCCAAGAGCTTCTGGAATATGGCTACCACCCAAAAGTACATGAGTTAAAGTAAGTGCTTGCTTACTCTTTAGTAGCCTATGTAGTTGAGTAGCCACTAAAGAGGCATGGCTGCAACCTTCAATGTCTGTTTCAAGTTGGCCTGGCCCTATTTTGATGCAGCCACCAGCCGCCAACCAACGATGGATAATCGCCAATCCCGACACATGGTACATCGGTAAGCTAAGCAACCAAGTGTCAGCTTGTTCAAAGTTGAAAACGTCTAGTAAACCCTGAGCTGAACATAAGTGTTGCTGTAACGTGTGAGCCACCGCTTTTGGGTTTCCAGTAGAGCCAGAAGTGAATATGATGCTTGCTAGATTTTGCGGATTGAAGTTGGAGTCTTGAGATGTCGTTATCCTATTATCATCACCATCGACCTTCACTTCATCTAAGCAAGACAAGGTCACCAACTGAGTATTCAAATCGACAGTCTCTGATTGCTCTATCCCGCTACTGTCCAAAAGCCAAAGGTAGCTTTGTTGACCTGCTTGACATAAGGAATCGAGCTTTTGCTTCAGGCGTAAGCTAGGCTGAGGCATGGTGAAAGCGCAAATAACACCCAAATTGAGTGCGGCAAGATAAGCAGGAATCACTTCAGCTTGGTTCTTACCAACAATCGTCAGTACATCACCTTCAGATAGACCTTGATGAGATAGCTGTTGTTGGTACTCACTCACCAGCACAGACACTTGCTGCCAAGTGTAAGCGCGGTTAGGAATCACTAACGCTGCTTGATGTGGGTTCTGCTGCGCCCACTGTACCCAGAGCGGGTGAGGATTAGATTGTGGGCGCATCATAAGATAACCAAGTTATAGATTGAGAACGGTCTAAGCTAATCGAACGATCAGCCTAAGAAGACCAAATCAATTGCTGTTGTTCAAGCGTTGAAACTGGAAGCTGACAACCCGGCCAAGAGACTTCTAGCTGTTGCTGATACAAACCAATCGTATCAAGCCCTGGAACTTCATTAGGCAAGTACTGTTGTGCCAATCGAGCAATCTGAGTTAAGCCAAGGCTAGACTCTATGCTTGAGCTTAGTACAGGTTTAATACCAAGCTGCTCCGCACGCTCAATGATTGCCACACAACGCTCTACAGAACCAATAAGAGTTGGCTTGAGCACGACCGCTTTAACACCAGTAAGGTCGCTAAGATCAAATTCTGGGCTTCGCACCGCTTCTTGCAATGTTTCGTCCCATGCAATCGCAACACCGTGGTCAATAGCAAAAGCTAAGCTGTCTTCTGGCTTCTGACAAGGCTCTTCAATAAAGCTAATACGCTGACGCAGTGACGGCGAAATGTATTTAATGAACTGCTTGGCTTTTTCTGGTTTCCACGCGCGGTTGGCATCAAGCCTTAGGGTCAAATCAGGGATCGACTCAAGGAATAAGCTGACCAGCATGCCATCACGAATCGCTTCATAAAGACCAACTTTTACCTTGGCAACCTTCTCGCCTTGCATCTCATTCAGCACAGGGATCAATTCATCTGGATCGCCTGTACATAACGGTGCTGCTTGGTAGTTACCTTCCGCATTGAGTTCGCCTCGTAATTCCATTATCGCCATCGAAAAACCGAACGCAACAGAAGGATATAACTCATCAAAAGGCGTTTGAGGGTTATTGTGACTCCAAAGCTCTAATTCGTGTTGCAGCTGAATGCCAGCTTGTTCAGCATCTTCTTGGCTAAAACCTGGCAAAGGCGCAACTTCGCCAAAACCAGTTTTACCATCACACTCAAGTTGGATGATATAGCCAACGCGTTCGTTCAACTTATTGTCACGAAGAATTACACCACTATCCATAGGTAATTGATAACGGTAGAGTTTAGCGTGACGCTGAGAATTCACTGAGTTCATAAAGTTTCCTAAAAAACGGGGAACATCAAAACAAAACGAGCCGCTATTAGCGACTCATTTTAAAGAAGAGAAAGACTATGGGTTACGCGGAAATTTGTCGAAATCAGGTCGACGTTTCTCGTTGAATGCGTTTCGGCCTTCTTGGCCTTCTTCTGTCATGTAGAACATCATGGTTGCGTTACCCGCCAACTCTTGAAGGCCTGCTTGGCCGTCACAGTCTGCGTTTAGTGCGGCTTTCAAGCAACGCAGTGCCATTGGGCTGTGTTGAAGAACTTCACGACACCAACGAACCGTTTCTTTTTCTAGGTCGGCAACAGGTACTACAGTGTTTACTAGCCCCATGTCCAATGCTTCTTGGGCATCGTAGAAACGACACAAGAACCAGATTTCACGCGCTTTCTTTTGACCAACGATACGAGCCATGTAAGAAGCACCCCAACCGCCATCGAATGAACCTACTTTAGGACCCGTCTGACCGAACTGAGCGTTTTCAGCTGCAATGGTCAAGTCTGCCATCATGTGAAGAACATGACCGCCACCGACTGCCCAGCCCGATACCGCTGCGATAACCGGTTTTGGACAAGTACGAATTTGACGTTGGAAATCAAGCACGTTCAGATGATGTGTACCTGAATCATCTTGATAACCGCCGTAGTCACCACGGATACTTTGGTCACCACCAGAACAGAACGCCTTCTCACCAAGACCCGTCAAAATGATTACGCCAACCTTCTCGTCATAACGAGCATCAGCCAATGCATTGATCATCTCTTTTACGGTTTGTGGACGGAACGCATTGTGGACTTGAGGACGAGCAATCGTGATTTTCGCAATACCGTCGTCAGACTTGTGGTACTGAATATCTTCAAATTGACTGCTTTCATCGCGCCAGTTAACTGCTGCGTAAAGTTCTTCTTCTGTGATGCCTACTGTTTTAGCCATGGTGATTCCCATTGTTCTATTAGAGACCACGACTAACGAATAGTCGTGACGGTGTTGCTCTGCTTTTGGTAGTGCTTGATACGAGAGAACCGCTCAGTCAGTTTAGCGGCGACTGGCGATACATTGGATGATCAGGTTGGAAAACAACTCTGGTTGCTCAAAATGAACATTATGACCAGCGTAATCAACCTGACTATATTCAAAGCCACTATTCTCAGCTAGTTCCATGAATTTACGATCTTTTTCACCACACACATAATGCAATTGATGCTCATGAGATTTCAATGTGGCACGTAAATCCGGTTGCTTAGCTAACGAAGTAGATAACAACATATTTGCTACGGATACTCCAAGGTTACCACTACGCTTTATGACCAAAGTTTGTCTTTGCTCATGATTTAGTGAAGAAAAGACGCTTTGTTGATACCAATCGTCTAAAACATCTTCAATCGACTGCTGCGCAAAACGGACAGCCCATTGCGTATCATGTACTAACCTTTGTGCTCGTTCTTCATCACACTCCAGACCAAAGTTGCCACCTTCAATAATGACTTTCTCAAGATTGAGTGTTTCGAAGCAAGGGCTTGTCACCCCATACATGGCAAGCCTGCCACCCATAGAGTAGCCAATCACCACGATAGGGTAATCCGCAGGAAGATCGTTGAGAGCAAGTTGAGAAGTGATGCACTGAACGATTTTCTTGCAGCAATGATCAAAGCCTACCGGATCGATAAAGCGACTTTGTCCGTGCCCGGGCAAATCTATGCAAAGACGAGGAAAATCCTCTAGATATGGATGACATGCGCTCCAATCATCCCCGCTTCCGAGTAAACCATGTAGAAAAACAAGCAAAGGTTTGTCAGAAGATTCTTGTACAGCTGGGTAATAATTGGAGTAAAGCATGTAAAGTCCTTAGGCTAATGCCTCGGTGAGCATTGAACTGAATTGTTTCAGCAAAGTAGACGCTTGTTCGGGAGGCGTCTTAACTTCAACGAGCAAGGTACCCTGACCTTGTTCGAAATGTTGTTCGACAATCGTTTGATAGCAATTCAAAGTTTCTGGCGCCGCATAACCAAGCTGGAATTGCGCAGCGGCATGTTCAAAACCGAAACCATGGGGCATTTGATATAGAGATTGTTTTTGTTGCTCAGGAACAGGCAACAAGTCAAAGATCGCACCGCCATCATTGTTGGTCACAACAATCACCATCGGCGTTACATTGTGAGTAAGCAGAGCCAGTGAATTGAGGTCGTAAAGCAAAGAGGTATCGCCAATCAACATTATCAAGGGGTTCTGGTTAGCTTTTACCACGCCCGCAGCCGTTGCTACCAAGCCATCAATGCCCGATGCGCCCCGATTACTGTAAACTTGATTCGCAGATATTGATGACAGCATATCCACCAGCCTTACCATCAAGCTATTTCCCACAAATAGCTCTCTGTCTTTAAGTCTAGTCGACAAATCTACTGCAACGCTCAACTCGGTCAGTTGGTCATTATTGGATATTTGCGCTAATGCCAATTGTTGAACCGTATTCGCGATTTCGACCAAAGGTGCTGCCCAACCTGCATGTTGACCTAACAAGGTGGGTAAATGCTGCTCTGACACCCACGACTCGATATCAGCAACGATATGGGTTTGAGGCAGATGATCTTGGTTGATACGGTGCGTCTCTGGTGACACAACAATGTATTGTGATGAGCTGAATGATGAAGCTTGCGACTTTATCCAATGATTAAGGCGCTTAGAAACAATGCGCTCACCGAACTGAAGGATGAAATCACATTGGTTGAGTTGCGCTTTAGCTACGTCACTCTGCATCCACAGGTCATAATGTTTCCAATCACTTGTAACACCTGATTGAGGATCGCAAAAAACTGGCCAGCCTAATGCGGTGGCAAACTGCTTGGCTTTTGTTGCTTGTTCAATATCTAGCGAACCGAGAATAACCACACCCTTACGCCCAAAATACTCACCTGGAGCGATGGGTTGTGTGTTCACTTGATTAGGTAAAAACGTTTGGCTGTAACAACCTGTTCCCGATTTCCACCCAGCGACACTGGATGTGTATTCCGCATACATTTCCGCACAATTCGCAGAATATAGAGGTTCTGGGAACGGACAGTTGATATGAATCGCACCACCAACATTGCGTTGTTTCACTAGGGCGTGATCAACCGATGTCAGTAACCAATTCAGAGAAACTTGTGTACTAGGGCTTGGTAAGTTTAAAGCACTTTCAACATGGGAAGAAAAGATACCCTGTTGCTGAATCGCTTGATTGGCACCACAGTCGACCAATTCGATGGGTCTATCAGAGGTCAGCAAGATCAGCTTCTCTCGTGTCAGCCCAGATTCAGCCGTCGCAGGAAGCAAATTCGCCACAGCGGTTCCTGATGTCACAATCACCGCAACTGGCTTATCACTGGCTTTAGCTAAACCTAAAGCTAAGAATCCAAGACCACGCTCATCAAAGTGCGTGTGTAAGGTTAACTTGGGATTAGCTTCCGCTTCGAGAGTTAATGGTGTTGAGCGAGAGCCCGGTGCGACACATACATGTTCAACACCGTTGCGGGCTAGCTCTTCAAGTAATGTGTGACTCCAAACTCTATTTAATACGGCTTGGTCGTGGTTCATGACGCTACACCCAATGGTGGGTGATCTGAAATTAAGCTAAGCAGAGTCGACATTTTCTTATTCAACTCTTGCCACTCATGTTCAGCAACCGATCCCGGCACGATCCCGGCACCCGCAAACAGCTGTACTTGATCGTTTACAATCAAGGCACTTCGAATCGCGACACAGAATTCAGCGCGTTGATGGCTAATATAGCCAACAGAGCCTGCATACCAACCTCTCGCAAACGGTTCATGTTCAAGTATGAAATCCATCGCTTCTTTGCGCGGTAAACCCGCTACCGCAGCAGTCGGCTGTAAGGCAGCAAGCAACTGGACACCATTGACGCCGTTATTGAGCTGAGCATGGATATTACGTTTAAGATGTTGCACCTTACGCAAACGCACAAGTCGCGCCTCTTTTTCAACGTGTACCGTTTGAGAATGAGGAGTGAGACGCTCAATAATGTCGTCGACCACATACTGGTTTTCATTGAGGTTTTTACTGTCTTGAGAAAGCCAGTTGGCTAACTCCATATCTTCTGTCGCGTTTTCTCCGCGACCAATGGTTCCAGCAAGCGCTTCAGTATCAAGCTCAGTGCCATATCGACTGTACAAACGCTCTGGCGTTGAGCCGATAAAGCTGTGTTTGGAATCCAATACCAACATAAAGTGAAAGCTGTGATGGTTTTGCAGGTAGCTGGCCTTAAGCAACTGAGCCGCGCAGATTGGCGCATCGAGTTGCAATGTGGTTTTACGCGCTAAAACGACTTTTTTGTACTCTTCGTCGCTAATGCCTTTCAGCACTTTATCGACAAGGTTGCCCCACTGCTCTCGTTCTGGAACGTGGTTAATCTGCTCAATATGCGCCGACAAAGGGGCCAATATCGCCGCTTCGACAGAAAGCTTATTTAGAGCATTAATAGAAGCAACGCGATCAGGAGATAAATTGACGGCTAACGACCAAGTCTTGTCAAAGCGGATCAGTTCAACCTGAGGAAGGAAGAAAAACGATTCCATGCAACGGCGGTTCTTTGCGGTATGTCCGTCAAATGAACGTCCACCCCAAATTCGTTGGTCTTCACCAAGAATGGCATACGCGGGAGCAGGATCGGAGAAAGTATGCAGTTGACCGAGCGCGACCACTTCTTCACGAGTGTCGCGTGACTGCCAGTAGAACTTTGGAAAGAGCGGTTGAGCATGAAGCCATTCTATAAATGCAAACGATGGTTTTTGCGTTAGAACTTCAACACAACGAACTTCACTTGCTTGGGCATTTTGTACTCGCTCAATCAAAGCGGAGATAGTTTGCTGGAAATGTGACAAATCGACCTCGTTCACATCTAAATTATTATTATATTAGTTTGATACTTTATGGGCAGTACCCACTTAGATCAAGAATGTACTATATCTTTTGAACATTCCTGTGATTCTAAGCGATCCAACCTCTTTATTCATCTTAGCCAATAACAAAGAAAGCGATTAATTAAAATTTAGAAAAGAGTGACAACAAAAAGACCAAACGTGACACTGAAATTCGACATTCATCAGATTTTTATTCTATCAAACCCCGTTTTGCGGTACTTTAATAAAGTATTTAAATTAATTTCAGGAAATCGGCAATGCAAAATATCGGGATGTCGTCAAAACTCAACAGCGTATGCTACGAAATCAGGGGGCCTGTACTCAAACATGCTAAGCGCATGGAAGAAGAAGGGCATAAAATACTGAAGCTTAATATCGGTAACCCCGCCCCATTTGGTTTTGACGCCCCTGATGAAATCCTTGTTGATGTAATCCGTAACCTACCGACATCTCAAGGTTACTGCGACTCAAAAGGCATCTATTCAGCTCGTAAAGCGGTTGTTCAGCACTACCAGAAAAAAGGCCTCCGTAACCTTGATGTAGAAGACGTTTACATTGGTAACGGCGCATCAGAGCTTATCGTTATGTCTATGCAGGCGCTACTGGATAATGGTGATGAAATCTTAGTTCCCGCTCCGGACTACCCATTATGGACAGCGTCTGTTGCGCTTTCTGGCGGCACGCCGGTTCACTACATGTGTGATGAAGATGCTGATTGGTATCCAGATCTAGACGACATGCGTGCGAAGATCTCACCAAAGACTCGCGGCATCGTTCTTATCAATCCGAACAACCCAACGGGCGCGGTATACAGCCGTGATTTCCTATTACAAGTTGTTGAGATTGCTCGTGAGCACGGTTTGATCATCTTCGCTGATGAAATCTACGACAAAGTACTTTACGACGGTGCAGTACATACTTCAGTTGCAACGCTGGCTGAAGATGTTCTCATGGTGACATTCAATGGTCTGTCTAAGGCTTACCGCGTGTGTGGTTTCCGTGGTGGCTGGATGTTCTTAACCGGCCCTAAACACATAGCGAAAGGCTATGTCGAAGGGCTAGAAATGCTCGCCTCGATGCGTTTGTGTGCCAACGTACCAATGCAGCACGCCATCCAAACGGCACTGGGTGGTTATCAGAGTATCAACGAACTGATTCTTCCTGGTGGTCGACTGCTTGAGCAACGTGACCGTGCATGGGAACTGATCAACAAGATCCCTGGCGTTTCTTGTGTGAAACCAAAAGGCGCGATGTACCTGTTCCCTAAGATCGACACCAAGATGTACAACATCAAAGACGATCAGAAATTCGTACTCGACTTCCTTAAGCAAGAGAAAGTGTTATTGGTTCAAGGTACTGGCTTCAACTGGCCGAAACCGGATCACTTCCGCATCGTGACTCTACCGCACATCGAAGATCTAGAAATCGCGATTGGTCGCCTAGAGCGCTTCTTACAGACTTACAGCCAAGACGACCTCGTCGAAGGTTAATTAGCACAAAGAAAGATGACTACAATTTGCTGTTTTAAAAGACTTTAACTTGTATTCATTCACTTCTATGCTTAAAAGGCTCCTGTTTGGAAGCCTTTTTTGTATCCGCTGTCTCGTGTCCCTGTGCAAACACAAGATACGAGTGGAGCATTGCTTATACCAATCACAGTAAGTAAGTGTTCAGAAATAGCGCAGGGAAAAAACTTGAGAACAAGGCAGCTCTTTTCGACAAGCAGCTTTGATAAGTAGTTATTCTACAATCAAAAATTCTAACAAAGTTATCGAGTTTTTTAACAAGCTAGGATGACCAGTTATTTACTACGATTGGTACTAAAAGGACTCTTATGAAACAAAGCCATTTCTTTGCCCATCTTGCCCGTATGAAGCTTATCCAACGCTGGCCTTTGATGCGCTCAGTCTCAAGCGAGAACATTTCAGAGCATAGCCTACAGGTCGCTTTCGTCGCCCACGCCTTGGCGCTTATCAAAAACAAGAAGTTTGATGGCAAACTCAACCCAGAACACATTGCTCTGCTTGGCATGTACCACGATACCAGTGAAGTGCTAACAGGTGATTTGCCGACGCCAGTTAAATACTACAATCCAGACATCGCCCAAGAGTATAAGAAGATAGAAGCGGCAGCAGAGCAAAGACTGCTTTCAATGCTGCCAGAAGAGTTCCGAGACGACTTCTCCCCGTTTTTGATATCTGGAACAGCAAAAAAAGAAGAGCAAAGCATCGTTAAGCAAGCCGACACTATCTGCGCTTACCTGAAATGCTTGGAAGAGCTCAGTGCGGGCAATCATGAATACGAGCAAGCCAAGCGCCGACTGGAAGAGACACTCGAACAACGCAAAAGCCCGGAAATGGACTACTTTCTCACCACGTTTGCGCCGAGCTTTGAATTATCACTAGACGAGATAAGCTAGCTGGGTATAAGTTGAGTGTAATTAGATAAATAAATCAATTTGATAGGTGCTATTTTGAATTCTCCACTCGAACCACCATTTGAACTCGAACAAGAATGGCAACATCGAAATGACGATGAACATAAAATAAGGCGTGATGACCACCGTAGCCCGTATCAACGCGATCGTGCGCGGGTGCTTCACTCTGCCGCTTTTCGCCGCCTCCAAGCAAAAACCCAAGTTCATGGCACCGCGGTAAACGATTTCCACCGAACTCGCCTTACCCATTCGCTAGAAGCCGCTCAGCTAGGTACCGGTATCGTTGCCCAGCTGAAAAAAAAGCAGCCCGAGTTTCGAGATTTGTTGCCTTCAGACAGTTTGATTGATTCATTGTGTCTTGCTCACGACATTGGCCACCCACCTTATGGGCATGGTGGCGAAGTCGCGTTGAACTATATGATGCGCGATCATGGTGGCTTTGAGGGCAATGCTCAAACATTTCGCATTGTCACGCAGCTAGAACCTTACACTGAACATCACGGGATGAACCTATCTCGACGCACTTTGTTAGGTCTGATTAAGTACCCTTCTCTGCTGAGTGAGGTTCAAGCTAAATTACAGTCTGAGCCTGTTAAGCATCAACGACAGCTCCGAGCCAAAGATTGGATGCCAGCAAAAGGCATCTACGATCATGATGAAGAGCTTTTTAACTGGGTAATGGAGCCGCTTTCAAGCAGCGACCAACAGCTTCTAAAACAGAAAAGAAAAACGCATACAGAGCCACTTGAGCACAATAAGACCAAATATAAGTCACTTGATTGTTCAATCATGGAGCTGGCTGATGACATCGCGTATGGCGTGCACGATTTAGAAGATGCGATTGTGCTTGGCTCTGTCACCAAATCTCAATGGGTCGAGTCGGCTTACCCTCAACTTAAAGAGATGGCCGACCCTTGGGTTTGTGAACACCTAGATTCAATCACAGAGATGCTTTTCTCTGGTGAGCAGTATCGTCGAAAGGATGCGATTGGTGGGATAGTCAACGCTCTGTTGACCAGTATTTCGATTGAACGAGTGGATGCTAGCTTTGAGAATGTGCTGTTGGCTTACAATGCCGTGCTTGAACCGAGCATGGACGCTACACTCGACAAACTAAAACACTTTGTCAGCGAGTTCGTGATTCAAGTGCCACAGGTTCAAGTGATCGAATACAAAGGCCAGCAGATTATCATGGACATGTTTGAAGCGTTCAGCGCTGATCCTGAACGCTTGCTGCCACTGCCCATCAAGAAGCAATGGCTACAGCATCAAGATGAATCAATAAAGATGCGCGTGATAGCCGATTACATCTCATCAATGACTGATGACCTTGCGCAGAAAATGCATCAGCAATTGTTCTCAGCTCATACCGAGTTTTAATTCCTGACTCGTACCAGTGAATCGGCTTAATCTAAGTAGTTTTTCTCAAACACACCCGGCGGCATTTGATTGATTTGAAACTGAATCATTTGGTCAAATGCCGTTAGCAAAGGGCTAAAGTCGCCATCACTCTCTAGCAAGCTAAGCAAATGATAGCCAGCTTCGACGGTAGAAAGGCTGTTTTCACTGGGCGCTTTCCGGATTCGATAATTACCCTTGAGATCTTTCGGTAAGTGAACTGTGCTCAGCGCATGCAAGTTACTCGACACCTGCCACATCTTGAACGCCTTCTTCCACGTCCCATCCAATAAAATCACACGCAGCTTCTTGCTTGGGCATGTCGCAGATTCAACTGAAACAGAATTTTCGCTTGGGTATAAAATCACATGTTGGTAATGTTCATTGGCCAGCAATGCGTTCAATTGTTCGTTGTCTGAAAAATCTTCACCGACAAGCGTCACGCTGTTATTTAGGGATAACGAGAGGATACGCGCAGTACCCATCGGGCGATGCTCTTCTGATGGGTGCTGAAGAATGATAAGCTCAACATTCGATTCGAGTGGTGTAACCCACTGACAAATACAAGCTTTCAAAGCCTTGCTGCATTGGGGGCAATAACGAGACATGGATTTAATGTGTACCCTGTTTTAATTTTCACTTCACTTTTATGCGTCTTATTCCAATTTGAGCCAATACAAGCTTGGGTCGTATGGGATAGCAATGCGATTGCCGAGGGGCAATGGTGGCGGATCCTAACAGGAAATTTTTCACATACCAACTACTCGCACCTTCTGATGAATCTAGCAGGCTTATGGATCATCAGCTATCTGTTTCAACCGAGTAAAAAACAGCTTGTTCTTGCTCTGCTTGTGATTAGTTTAGTGACTGGGATCGCCCTGTTGTTTTCGAGTATTCAGATCTATGTTGGCCTATCAGGCTCTTTGCATGGGTTATTTGGCTTATTCGCGCTCAGTGAAGCTTTAAACGGTAGGATATCAAGTTGGCTGTTAGTGTTGGGATTAATCGCTAAAATCGCTTGGGAGCAGCTTGTTGGCCCTTCTAGCACAACTGGCGAACTAATTAATGCTCGTGTCGCGATTGAAGCCCACCTAGCAGGTGCACTGGCCGGAGGCTTCATATCTATCGCTTCATTTCTAACAAGTAGACAAACGGATTAAAGTTGAATTCTTTCGCGGTTCTTTTTAACCGTGGCTTCACCTATCCCTTTCACACTCACCAAATCATCAGCAGTCGTAAATGCCCCGTTTTGATCCCTGTAATCGACGATCTCTTGAGCTTTCTTATCCCCAACACCAACCAATAGCGCTGACAGCTCTTCAGCTGTCGCTGTATTGATGTTTACCGTAATTTCAATGCCATCGTAAAGCTCAGCTTTAGTGGGGCTATTAGAAAGCGCCGGGGAGCTCAGGGTCATAAGAAATGAGAGAAGTAATGTTGAATATATCGTGCGCATAAACCGTTCCTTTGAACAAAAAACGTAACTTATGCATTTGCCGCTGCACATAAAACAAACGCCAGATAAAAATAAAGCGGGTCACCGAAATGACCCGCTTTGTTATACATCTAATTTTCATCAACTTGTTAGCTGGCTCGCAAACCGAGTTGCTGCACTACTTTCAAGTTGTATTCTCAAGTTGCATTACTCGGCAGAAGACTACCGAGTAAATTCAAAGCTTATTGAGCTTGACCAACGATGTAGTATTCAACGTCTGCATTTTTACGCAGTACGTTTAGTACATTAGTAAGGTCTTGTTGATTACCAACGCGCTCTAACTGTGCACCAAGTTGTGTGCTGTAAGCAGGGTTGATTTCAGCCGTTACTTTAGAAAGCTCAACAACAACGATGTTACCGTCTTGATCTTTAGATTGACCGAACACAGCTTGGCCGGCTTCTGGTTTCACTAGAGCGAATACAGATGCAGCTAATGGAGAATTACGGTCAATGGTTTCAAGTTCAGTAAACTCAAGGCTGTTATCCGCCAGTACCGCTTCATTACCTTGCTTAAGTTCGTTTACTAGAGAAACACCTAGCTCTACCGCTTGTTGCTCTGCTTTTACAGCAGACAATGCAGCTACAACTTGATCTTTCACTTCTGCTAAAGGAAGAACTGTTTCGTCGCGAGTCTCTTCTACACGTACAACAATAACGTGCTCAGGAGCCACTTCGATAACTTCAGAGTTCAAACCGTCTTCTTTCACTTCAGGGCTCAAGATAGCTTGCATTACTGCAGGCGTCATCAGAACTTCTGGAGCGTCAGCTTGAGAGATGAAATCAGTCGTCGTGATCTTCGCGTTGATAGCTTCAGCAGAGTCGTCTAGAGAATCTGGGAATTCAAACGCTACTTTTTCAAGTTCAGTTTGTTGCTCGTAGAACTGATCAACGGCGTGTTGGTCTAGAAGCTCTGTCTTAATCTCTGCCGCTACTTCAGTGTAAGGCTGAGCTTGAGATGCTTTTACTTCGTCTAGCTTGATGATGTGGTAGCCAAAATCAGATTTAACTAGGCCAGTTGTATCGCCAATATTCACAAGAGCGAAAGCCGCGTCTTCGAATGCTGGGTCCATAACATCACGTTCAATCCAACCTAGGTCACCGCCAACGTCTGCACTACCGAAGTCGTCAGATTTCTCTTCTGCTAGCGTAGCAAAATCAGCGCCTGCATTTAGTTCGTCTAGGATAGACTGAGCTTTCGCTTCGTCATCGCCTTGAACTAGGATGTGGCTAACTTTACGTTGCTCTTCAGTAGAGTACTTGTCTAGATGCTCTTGGTAGTATTTCTGTGCTTCCTCATCGCTAACTTCAAGTTGCGATTTAAGTGCTTCAGCAGAAAGTTCGATGTAAGACACCTTAGCCTGCTCTGGACGAGTGTAAGCCGCAGGGTTCTCTTGGTAGTACTGTTCGATTTGCTCGTCAGTTAACTCGATATTTTTCGCTAGGTCAGCAACAGACAGTGTCACTGTGCGAATGTCACGAGTTTGAGCAATAAGCTTGCTCTGAATATCAATTTCGCCTTGAAGAACAAATTCACTGCCTTGAAGCGCAGTGACAAGCTGGTTACGCATTAGGTCACGACGCATGTATTCTGCGAAGCTTTCTGCGCTGAAACCTGCACGACGCAGTGCTGATTGGTAAACTTCTTGGTCGAATTGACCTGCAGTTTGGAACTGAGGCATTTCTAGAATCATGGTACGGATTTGAGAATCACTGATTCGTAGGCCTAGAGATTCTGCTTGCTGCTCAAGTAGAACATCGTTGATCATGCGATCAAGTACTGACTTACGGAAAGACTCCACGTATGCAGGGTCTGCAAGCATTTGAGCGAAGTAATCGCCAAGTTGAGATTGCATGCGATTACGTTCGTTTTGGTAAGCTTGTTCGAACTCACCACGAGCAATTTCTGTGTTGCCAACTTTAGCTGCTGCGTTGTTACCGCCACCGGTGATGTAGCTGCCTACACCTGCGAATACGAATGACAGGATAATCAACCCAAGGATAATTTTTACCGCGATGCTATTCACGCCTTCGCGTAATCGATCCATCATAATTTAAGTGCTCTCCGGATATGAAGCATTGGCTTCAAAATAAAAATCTATTCACGCGATATTATCAGAAAAAGAAATGCGCATCAGTAGGATGCGCATAATTTAAATAAGTTCAATGTGCTTTGCACATATACTGTTTGAAAATGAAACATCATTGTTCAAACAGTAAACGCATATTACTGCCTTCTCCTCACAAAAACTTGAGGTTTCAGCAACAAAAATTAGTTACATGCGTCTTTAAGTGCTTTACCCGCTTTGAAGCCAGGTACTTTAGCTTCTGCGATTTGGATCTCTTCACCAGTTTTTGGGTTACGACCTGTACGAGCAGCACGAGTACGAACACTGAAAGTACCAAAGCCAACAAGTGCAACTTGGTCGCCTGATTGTAGCGTTGTGCCAACTGCTTCGATGAAAGCGTCTAGAGCGCGACCAGCTGAAGCTTTAGAGATGTCTGCGTTTTCTGCGATTGATTCTACTAGTTGTGTTTTATTCACTGTTTTTCCCCTATGTGTCATCTGTGACTACTTATCGATGACTGTACGTTCCATTTTGGTTTTAATTTAGCCGCAAGCCTTATTACAAAAGGGCTGCCGCTTTAGTCGAATAACTTAGCGTCCAAAAAAAACGCTGACAAGCCTTTTCGGGTCTATCAGCGTAATTCTTTACTTATTTTTGCTATGCATCACTATTTTTTCACGTCGAACTCGACCCCTGACGGATCTCGTTCTAGTGCGACTTTCAGTACTTCATCAATCCATTGAACCGGAATCACTTTCAAGTCAGCGATTACGTTGTCTGGAATCTCTTCCAAATCACGTTCATTGTCTTTAGGAATCAAGACCGTTTTAATGCCACCGCGGTGCGCTGCAAGCAGCTTTTCTTTCAAGCCACCGATAGGTAAAACTTCACCACGAAGGGTAATTTCACCGGTCATACCAACCTCTGCTTTTACAGGGTTACCCGTTAAGCTAGAGACCAATGCAGTACACATTGCGATACCCGCACTCGGACCATCTTTTGGCGTTGCACCTTCCGGTACGTGAACATGAATGTCACGTTTCTCGTAGAAATCGGTGTTAATACCCAGATTTTCAGCACGAGAGCGAACCACTGTCATTGCCGCTTGAATCGACTCTTTCATCACATCGCCTAGTGAACCGGTTTGCGTTAGCTTACCTTTACCTGGCATTGATTCAGTTTCGATGGTCAGTAGATCGCCACCTACTTGCGTCCATGCTAAGCCAGTTACTTGGCCGATACGGTTGCTTTCATCCGCTTTACCGAAGTCATGACGTTGCACACCTAAGTACTCTTTCAGGTTATCAATGTTAACCGTTACAGATTTAAGGCTGCTGTCTAACAAGATATTCTTCACTGCTTTACGACAGATCTTAGAGATTTCACGCTCTAGGCTACGCACACCCGCTTCACGCGTGTAGTAACGAATGATGCCGATGATTGCAGAGTCTTCAATCTCAATCTCATGAGGCTTAAGACCATTGCGTTGAACTTGCTTGTCCAATAGGTGGCTCTTAGCAATGTTCAGCTTTTCATCTTCTGTGTAACCCGACAGGCGAATCACTTCCATACGGTCCAATAGTGGGCCCGGAATATCCATCGAGTTAGACGTTGCAACAAACATCACATCTGATAAATCGTAATCGACTTCTAGGTAGTGATCGTTAAATGCGTTGTTTTGCTCAGGGTCTAGTACTTCTAGAAGCGCAGAAGATGGGTCGCCACGCATATCAGAAGACATCTTATCGATTTCATCTAATAGGAACAGTGGGTTCTTAACACCAACTTTAGACATCTTCTGGATTAATTTACCCGGAAGTGAACCGATGTACGTACGACGGTGACCACGAATCTCAGCTTCATCACGAACGCCGCCTAGCGCCATACGTGTGTACTTACGACCCGTTGCCGCGGCAATCGAACGGCCTAGTGAAGTTTTACCAACACCAGGAGGACCAACAAGACAAAGGATTGGACCTTTTAGTTTGTTGATACGGTTTTGTACTGCCAAGTATTCGAGAATACGTTCTTTAACACGTTCTAAGCCGTAGTGATCTTCGTTTAAGATCTCTTCCGCTTTCGCTAAATTCTTTTTAACTTTTGAACGCTTAGCCCAAGGAACGCCTACCATCCAATCAATGTAACTACGTACTACTGTTGCTTCAGCAGACATTGGCGACATCATTTTCAGTTTTTGCAGTTCTTGCTCAGTTTTTTCACGAGCTTCTTGAGGCATCTTAGAATCTTCGATCTTCTTCTTCAGAGTCTCGAATTCATCAGGCGCGTCGTCCATCTCGCCCAGTTCTTTCTGAATCGCTTTCATTTGCTCATTCAGATAGTACTCACGCTGAGACTTTTCCATCTGTTTCTTAACGCGGCCACGGATGCGTTTTTCAACTTGCAGGATATCAATTTCTGACTCCATTTGGCCCATCAAGAATTCCAGGCGTTCCGTCACATCTGAAATTTCTAGAACGTGCTGCTTATCTACCAGTTTAAGTGGCATGTGCGCAGCAATCGTATCAGCAAGGCGAGCAGCCTCATCAATACCGTTCAGCGAGGTTAGAACCTCTGGTGGAATCTTTTTGTTCAGCTTAATAAAGCCTTCGAATTGATTGATCGCACTGCGAACAACCACTTCTTGTTCTTTTTCGTCAAGTTCTGAGGTTACAACGTATTCGGCATCCGCTAAGAAAAACTCACTCTCTTTGAACTGGTGAATTTTTGCACGCTGCTGACCTTCGACAAGTACTTTTACGGTACCATCTGGCAGCTTTAGCAACTGAAGAATAGTAGCGACTGTACCTACGTTAAATAGGTCGTCGATTGAAGGCTCATCAGTGTCCGCTTCTTTCTGCGCTACAAGTAGTACTTGTTTGTTAGCTTCCATTGCCGATTCAAGGCAAGTAATCGATTTTTCACGACCAACAAACAATGGAATAACCATGTGTGGGTAAACCACTACATCACGTAGAGGTAGCACGGGGATTTCGATACGCTCGGAACGTTCCAAGTTCATATATTTCTCTCTTCCGCTTTAACTTATAAAGCAGTATATGGGGCTTAAACGACTGGATTCAATGGAAGAATAAAAAAAAGGAGGTAATTGCTTACCTCCTTTTTCAATTTGAGTGTGTAGTCTTAAAAAGACCTACTCTGCAACAGCTGCTTGGTTATCTGAGTTACTGTAAATCAATAGTGGTTCTGACTCACCATTAATTACCGACTCATCAATCACAACCTTGCTTACATCAGTTGAAGATGGCAGTTCGTACATAGTTTCTAGTAGAACACCTTCCAAGATAGAGCGTAGACCACGAGCACCCGTTTTACGGTTCATTGCTTTCTTCGCAATTGCGCGTAGGGCGTCTTCACGGAATTCTAACTCTGTATCCTCAAGTTCAAATAATGCAGCGTACTGTTTTGTCAGTGCATTCTTTGGCTCACAAAGGATTTGGATTAGCGCTTCTTCATCAAGCTCTGTCAGTGTTGTTGTAACAGGTAGACGACCAATGAATTCTGGAATCAAACCATACTTCACTAGATCTTCAGGTTCTACTTGAGTGAACAGTTCACCGATAGTTTTGGTTTCGTCTTTTGAACGCACTTCTGCGCCAAAGCCGATACCTGAACCTGTTTCTACACGTTGCTCAATCACTTTATCTAGGCCGGCAAACGCACCACCACAGATAAATAGGATCTTAGACGTGTCCACTTGCAAGAACTCTTGCTGTGGATGCTTACGACCACCTTGAGGTGGAACTGAAGCCACTGTACCTTCAACAAGTTTTAATAGAGCTTGCTGTACACCTTCACCAGACACGTCACGCGTGATCGATGGGTTTTCAGCTTTACGAGAAATCTTATCGATTTCATCGATGTAAACAATGCCGCGTTCCGCTTTCGCTACGTCGTAATCACATTTCTGAAGCAACTTCTGGATGATGTTTTCAACATCTTCGCCCACATAACCCGCTTCGGTTAGTGTTGTTGCATCTGCCATTGTGAAAGGAACGTCTAGGAAACGAGCCAGTGTTTCAGCCAGTAGGGTTTTACCACTACCAGTAGGACCGATAAGAAGAATGTTACTCTTACCTAGCTCTACGCCTTCAGCCGTCGTATCACCATTACGTAAACGCTTGTAGTGGTTATATACTGCAACTGCTAGCACTTTTTTCGCGTATTCTTGACCGATTACATAGTCGTCAAGATGCTCACGAATCTCACGCGGCGTTGGCAGCGATTCCGATTCTTTCTTTGGAAGAACATCTTTAATTTCTTCACGAATAATGTCGTTACAAAGATCGACACATTCATCACAAATGTAAACAGAAGGACCTGCGATTAACTTGCGAACTTCGTGCTGGCTTTTGCCACAGAAAGAGCAGTAAAGCAATTTACCGCTACCACCCTCTTTGCTTTTATCTGTCATTCGCTAACCTCTTAGCCTTTACTCTCTATGTTTGAGTGTATATCAATTTGAATCACTTTGCGTTAAACAATTGCCCTGCAATTATTGACCGCGGTGATTAAGAACTGAATCCACCAAACCGTATTCTACAGCCTGATCAGCAGACATGAAATTGTCACGATCTGTATCACGCTCAACAACCTCTAGAGGCTGACCTGTGTGCTCTGCCAATAGTTTGTTTAGCTTTTGCTTGATCGTTAGGATCTCTTGCGCGTGAATTTGAATATCAGACGCTTGGCCTTGGAAGCCGCCAAGTGGCTGGTGAATCATTACACGTGAGTTTGGAAGCACGTGACGCTTACCCGGAGTACCACCCGCTAGTAAGAATGCACCCATAGAACAAGCTTGACCCATACATACTGTGCTCACGTTTGGCTTGATGAACTGCATTGTGTCATAGATAGACATGCCCGCTGTTACGCTACCGCCAGGTGAGTTGATGTAAAGATAGATATCTTTGTCTGGGTTTTCTGATTCCAAGAAAAGCAGTTGAGCCACGACAAGATTTGCCATGTGGTCTTCCACTTGACCTGTTAAGAAAATGATACGTTCTTTTAATAGACGAGAATAAATATCGTAAGAACGTTCACCACGGGAAGTCTGTTCAACCACCATAGGAACTAGTGCGTCCATAATCGATGGCATTGTATTTTTTTCTTGGTAGCTCATATTCTTATGTCCCTAAAATAAATGGCCCGAATGATTAAATCATACGGACCATTGTTAGCAGAATTGTTGACCGTACGTCAACCTTCTACGTCAGATATTACTATATTAAGCAGGTTGCTGATTCATTAGCTCGTTGAAGCTAACTTCTTTATCAGAAACTTGAGCTTTAGCGATGATTGCATCAATAGCTTGCTCTTCTAGAGCAACATTGCGCATGTTGTTCATCATTTGCTCGTTTTGCTCGTAGTAAGCAATAACTTCTGTTGGATCTTCGTATGCTGTAGCCATCTCTTCGATGATAGCTTTAACTTTCTCGTCATCAGCTTTTAGCTCTTCAGTCTTGATTACTTCACCAAGAAGAAGACCTACAACTACGCGACGTTTAGCTTGCTCTTCGAACAGCTCACGTGGAAGTTGGTCAGCAGCTTCAGTGTTACCACCGAAACGTTGAGCAGCTTGTTGACGTAGAACACCGATCTCTTGATCGATTAGAGCAGAAGGTACGTCGATGTTGTTTTCGTTAACTAGACCGTCGATTGCTTGCTCTTTGATGCGGTTCTTAACTGCTTGCTTAAGCTCACGCTCCATGTTCTTACGAACTTCAGCTTTAAGGCCTTCAACGCCTTCAGCTGCGCCGAACTTAGAAACGAATTCTTCGTTTAGTTCTGGAAGCTCACGAGCTTCAACTTTGTTCAGCTTGATAGAGAACTTAGCAGCTTTACCTTTTAGGTTTTCAGCGTGGTAATCTTCTGGGAAGTTTACTTCGATTTCGAATTCCATACCTGCTGTTTTACCAACGATACCGTCTTCAAAACCAGGGATCATGCGACCAGCGCCCATCTCTAGTGGGAAGTTCTCAGCTTTGCCGCCTTCAAACTCTTCACCGTCGATAGAACCAACGAAGTCGATAGTTGCACGAGAACCAGCGTCAGCAGCAGCTTCAACTTCAGTCCAAGTCGCTTGTTGCTTACGTAGAGTTTCGATCATCTCTTCAACGTCAGCTTCTTTAACTTCTACTGCTGGTTTCTCAACAGTGATGTTTTCTAGACCTTTCAGCTCAACTTCTGGGTAAACTTCAAAAGTTGCGTTGAATACTAGGTCAGCGCCTTCGTTGTTTTCAACTGGTGCGAAAGTAGGTGCGCCAGCTGGGTTGATTTTCTCTTTAACGATCGCTTCGATGAAGTGACGTTGCATTACTTCGCCCATCACGTCTTGACGTACTGCTTTGCCGTACATTTTAGCAACCATCTTCATTGGCACTTTGCCTTTACGGAAGCCATCGAAACGACGGTTTTTCGCGATGTTGCGTAGTTCAGCTGTAACTGCATCTTCGATGTTAGCAGCAGGAACAGTAATATTAAGACGGCGCTCTAGGCCTTCTAGCGTTTCAACAGTAACTTGCATTATATAAACCTCAAAACTGGCTCAGTAATCTGAGCATATGAGCCGTAACTTAGCTTTAATTCAAAAGCCGACGTTGTTGGCTGCATCCTTGTGTAGTGCTCTATCCGAACACCTAATTTAAAATCGAGCATTGATGTCTGAATTGATTATTCAACCAAACACCAGACTAATCAGCGATATCTTCGTTCTTCACGCGTCGATTAAAACGCAATAAAGCTTGTTTTCGAAAACAAGAAAGGTATCTCCGATTAGCCTCAGGACAGAAATTTTAGACGCGACATTCTAGCGATCTGTTTAATCTCTGTCGAGCCGTTCACCTCTGCATGATGATGAATGCTCTAAATTCGTCCAACTAAATGATACAAAAACGATCAAATCATCACTTAGCACAACAGAAATGGGGACAATAGCGACTTTTTCAAGGGAATCGAGGGCTTTTTTTGCTAAAAACCTTAAAAAGAGATCTTGCTCTTGTTTTACCCCTCAGAGTCGATAACTTTTTCAACAATCCCCGTTACAAACCCTTAACCTACATCCATCTGGCGACTGTCTACTTTCAGCAAACACTACCGCTATTTGCTACCATAAACGAGAGAAGACAGGCTTGATTATTTACCAAAGAAATGAGCGGAGAGCCTTCATGTTTCAAGCTTTGAGAATCCCAATACTATTAATGGCCACATACAGTTTACTAATGGTGTTCGGCGGTCATTGGGTGTGGAACACAAGCCATGAAAGTTTGTTAAATGATCATCAATCTAAGCTAGACCGATTTTCGGTTCATATTTCAAGCCAACTCGACAAGTTCGCGCACATTCCCGAGCTGCTTTCAAAAGACAAAGAGTTGGTCGATGCTCTTCACTCTCCAAGTAACTCTGCGCAAATCGAACTCACCAATCGCTACCTAGAACACGTAAACTCGGTGATTCAAGCATCGGACACCTATCTGTTAGATAGCATTGGCACCACCATAGCAGCCAGTAACTGGAATCTACCGCGTTCTTTTATTCGGCGAAATTTCGCTTTCCGTCCCTACTTTCAAGAAGCGATTCTTGGCAATGAAAATCAATATTTTGCGCTAGGTTCAACCTCTGGGAAACGAGGCTATTATTATTCTTACCCCGTCGCCTATGCCGCCGAGATTATTGGCGTCATTGTCGTAAAGATGGATTTATCGCTGATTGAAGCAAGTTGGAAAGGCAAACAGAGTTTTTTTGTTGCTGACGATAAAGACCAGATCGTATTTATGTCGAGTAATCCTGAGTGGCTGTTCAAAAGCCTTCAACCATTAAGCGAAGAACAACACACTCGAATTCAAGAAAGCAGGCAGTATCTCGATACAAAAATAGAAAGCCTGCACTTCTCCGGTGACTTAGAGAGTGCTACTAGCAATATTGAGTCTCCCCACAAACTTGTCCAAGAGCAGTTCTTTAACTCCTCACGCTTCCTAGCCGAGCCAAAACTCACCATACGAGTATTTTCTCCGACCCACTTAGTTTGGTGGGACTTGGTTGCTTACCTTGTGGTTTTGAGCCTTATTTTTGCGATTATTTATCTAACGATGCAACTCAATCACCATCGACAACAAAGACGAGCTCAGATAGACAGACTGCAATCCGAAGCCAAGCAAAAGCTAGAATTTCAAGTGCTTGAACGAACATCAGAGTTACATGTCGAGATTAAGCACCGAATCGAAACTGAACATGTACTGAGGCAGACACAAGACGAACTCATCCAAGCCGCCAAACTGGCAGTGTTGGGGCAAATGTCAGCAAGCAT
Source organism: Vibrio sp. 10N.239.312.C11 (assembly GCF_041466065.1). Lineage (NCBI taxonomy): Bacteria > Pseudomonadati > Pseudomonadota > Gammaproteobacteria > Vibrionales > Vibrionaceae > Vibrio > Vibrio sp. 10N.239.312.C11. The sequence goes on along the minus strand of NZ_JBFSRZ010000018.1, from coordinate 41,527 downwards.
CAGCCATGAACTGAATAACCCGCTTGCTGCGATTCGCAGTTATGCCGACAACGGCCGACTGTTTCTTGCCAAAGAAAAAACCGAGCGTGTCGATGACAACCTATCGCGAATCTCGGCGCTCACTGACCGTATGGCTAAGATAAGCCACCAGCTTCGTTCCTTTGCAAAGAAATCCACTGCGGAAGAGCTGCACACGTTACAGATACTGCCAGTATTGCACTCGTCAAAAGAACTGATGAAACCACAACTCAAGAGTGAACGAGTAAAGGTCAACGAACTTCCTGAAACCTTTGATGCTTGCGTGCTCGCCAACGCCATTCAATTGGAACAAGTGATCATTAATTTGCTGACTAACGCGATTCAGGCGATGGAACAACAAGACGACAAACAATTAGCTATTCTGTTAGAGATTAGGAAGCCCGACCATCAACAAGCCAAGACCTTGCTGATTCATGTCGATGACAATGGCCCAGGCTTCACCTCCCCTTCTAACGGAAATTTTTTTGAACCCTTCCATACTACCAAGAAAAATGGACTTGGACTTGGGCTATCGATTTCTCAACAAATAATCAGCGGAATAAATGGCAAGCTAGTTACCGATCACAGCCCACAAGGTGGTGCTCGATTTAGTATCGAGTTACCCATAGTTCCAACAAAAGAATCAGATTAGTCGCTAAGCAAACCAGTACACCTTCACCAACAATAAAAATAAAAGATTAAAGGAATAACTATGTGTCACGTCTATTTCATTGATGATGAATCCGATCTGAGAATGGCTATTGAACAGAGCTTTGAGCTCGCCGATATTGATGCCGAATTCTTTCCCGATGCGGAGTCTGCTCTGCTCGCGATTCAAGAGAACGGCTTACCTCACGTCATCATCACTGATATCTGTCTACCGGGCCTTTCCGGGCATGATCTGCTCAACACCGTGATGCACAAAGACAAAGAGATCCCCGTGATTATGATTACTGGTCACGGCGATATTTCGATGGCTGTACAAGCGATCCAAAATGGCGCCTATGACTTCATCGAAAAGCCGTTCGCCAATGAACGTCTAATCGAAACCACCAAACGAGCAATAGAAAAACGTCAACTCACACTCGAGAATCTTGAATTGAAGCGCTCTTTAAAGGCCAGTAAAGCGCTTGGGCCGAGAATCATTGGTGACACGCAATCAATGACCGACCTGCGTTCTATCATCACTCATGTGGCAGATACTAACGCTGACATTTTACTCTTTGGTGAAACTGGCACAGGCAAAGAGTTGGTCGCACGCTCTCTACATGAACAAAGCAGCCGGCGAGAACAAAACTTCGTCGCCGTCAATTGCGGTGCGGTACCTGAAAACCTGATAGAGAGTGAACTGTATGGTCATGAGAAAGGTGCGTTCACTGGCGCAGAAAGCAAGCGAGTGGGCAAATTTGAATTTGCTCAAGGCGGAACTCTATTCTTAGATGAAATTGAGTCCATGCCGATGCAGGCACAAATTCGCCTGTTGCGCGTCTTACAAGAGCGCGTTATTGAAAGGGTTGGCTCAAACGGTTTAGTGCCTCTCGATATTCGAGTAATCGCCGCAACCAAAGTCGACCTAAAGAAGGCGGCTGAAGAAGGCGTTTTCCGCCAAGACCTCTACTACCGACTCAACGTTGTCACCTTGGATTTACCGCCGTTAAGAAGCCGTCAAGAAGATATCCCAGCACTCTTCCACCACTTCTTACTGGTCGCTGCTGCACGTTATGGCAAGACAGCACCAGCACTTCCACAAAAGGAGCTGCACGCGCTTTTAGCTCATGATTGGCCGGGAAATGTACGAGAATTGCGTAATACAGCTGAGCGGTTTGTACTTTTAGGTAAGCTTTCTCACTTATCAGACAACACCAATCAAGTCACTCAAGAACTGTCTTTGGCAGAACTGGTGTCTGACTTTGAGAAAAACACGTTAAAACAAGCACTTATTGAGTGTAATGGCAGCATAAAAGAGACTATGGATAGACTGCAACTTCCACGAAAAACCCTCTACGATAAAATGCAAAAACACCAACTAGTTAAAGAGTCATACCGACAGAGCGAAAACTAAATTAAATTTGGGAGCAAGATCACCTATACTTATTTCACAACAGGATGCTATGCAACCAAGGTAGTAAGGAGGTCATTGTGGGTGAGAAAACTAAAGTTCCCTCGATCACCGATACGTTTGAAATTGACGGTATTTTTTACACTGACAATCATGTCAACTTAGACACTCCAGAGTTAGAGGCAAAAAGAGCGCTGTATGAGCCGATTGATTCTGGCTCTCGATATGGAAAAATCATTGATGAGGAGGTTTAGCCCTCCCCATCACTTCGCTATGATTTCACTCTCTATTTCGTGATGATCTCCGGCCCCATCAAGGTAGTCGGTAACCATGTTGATACCCAAGGTACGTAAGTTACGATAATCAGGAATAAGAACATCACGCCAACCCATGGCAGTGCGGCTTTTACTACGTTCATCATCGACATCTTGGCAACCCCTGCGGTCACAAACAAGTTGAGCCCCACAGGCGGTGTTATCATCCCTATCTCCATGTTCACAACCATCATGATACCTAGGTGAATAGGGTCGATACCGAGTGCAATTGCAATTGGGAATACCAACGGCGCAACGATGATCAGCAAGCCTGATGGCTCCATGAACTGCCCACCAATCAAGAGTAGAACGTTCACCACAATCAAGAAGGTGATCGGCCCTAAACCTGCAGACAACATGGACTCCGTGATCATCTGAGGAATGCGCTCTTCTGTCAGTACATGCTTAAGGATCAGAGCATTGGCAATGATAAACAGCAACATGATGGTCAGCTTACCCGCATCATAGAGCGTGTCTTTGGTGTCTTTATGGAAAAACGTTTGGAACACTTTCACCAAAGCAGGCTTTGTATTTTTCTTGTCCGCAAACGGCCCCATATCTTTATAGATAAAGTTGGCAATGAAGAACGCATAAACCGCTGCAACAGCCGCCGCTTCTGTCGGAGTAAAGATACCGCCGTAGATACCACCTAAAATGATAACAATCAGCAACAAGCCCCAGCTCGCATCCTTCGCGGCTGCGAACATCTCACCCCAGCCCACAAATGGCTGTGCAGGAATTTTCTTAATACGTGCTGCAATGTAGATAGCTATCATCAACATCACACCCGCCAACAGGCCAGGAATCACGCCGCCTAAGAACATACGACCGACAGATACATCCGTCGCCGCCGCGTAAACTACCATAACGATGGATGGTGGAATCAAGATACCCAACGTACCCGCGTTACAGATAACCCCTGCCGCGAACTCTTTCGTGTAGCCGTTTTTGATCATACCCGCGATAACAATACTACCGATTGCCACTACCGTTGCTGGAGACGACCCAGATAACGCTGCGAACATCATACACGCCACAACCGATGCCATTGCTAAACCGCCGCGGAACCAACCCACCATTGCAATAGCAAAACGGATAATACGTTTCGCCACACCACCTGTGGACATGAAGCTAGAGGCCAAGATAAAGAAAGGAATCGCTAAGAGAGTGTAGTGGCCTGCAAATGCATTAAACAGCGTTTGTGCAACGGATGCCAAAGAAGCATCTGAATGCATCAATAAGAATATGACGCTTGATAAACCGAGGGAAATCGCAATTGGTACACCGACCAACATGAAAGCAATTACCATTAAAAATAGAAATAACATTGCCATGATTAATCTTCCTTACCGTTAGATTTTGTACCCGACTCGTTCGCCTTGTTTTGCTTAGTCGAATCCAATACCGCTGTCGCGTCTTCATCAGAACCCGCTAACACATCAGCTTTCAATGCATCCAGCTCTTCTTCGGCTTCATGCCCCGCAATCATGCGGTCAAGCTTGCCTGTGACTACTTGGTAAGCAACTTGGGCAAAACGGAACGTCAGCATTGCCATACCAATAGGCAGTGCCATGTAAGGAATAAAACGTGGCAGTTTCTCGTATCGCTCGCCTTCATTCATCCAGTCGGCAAGGAACTGAAGCATCTCTGGCATTGGAATATCATCGGTCTCGTACCAAGCGCGCTCAGTCGCGAACGGGTACCAGTAATTCCAAGAACCTATAAGAAGTAAGATTGAGAATGCTAGGCAGCTTGTGACGGCGATTAACGCATACACTTTGCGTAGCTTTTCTGGGGCAAGGTTGATGATCACATCAACACCAATGTGGAAGTGTTTTTTAACGCCATAAGATGCGCCCACTAACACCATCCAAGCGAACATGAACACCGTCAGTTCTAGTGCCCATAAGATATTGCCATTGAATGCGTATCGAAATACCACATTGGCAAAAGTAAGTAGCGTCATTGCGCCAAGGAAAAATGCGATTAATGACTCTTCAATCACATCGGTAACTCTTCCGACTTTGGAAAAAAAAGAGGTTTCCAGTGCTGATTCGCTAGAATTTGGCTGTTCCATTTGAGGATTATCCATAATTGACTCCGCTTATAGTTATTTTAATAAGGAGTGGCGAAATGCACGCCACTCCCTTAGCGGTGTTATTGGTTTGAAGCTAACGCTGCATCGATAAGATCTGAACCGATGTCTTTTTCAAACTTCTTCCATACTGGTTGAAGCGCAGTTACCCATGCTTCACGCTGTTCAGGCGTAAGCGTACGAACCTCACCACCCGCTTCGATGATGTTGTTTTTGTTCGCTAGGTTAACTTTTGAAGATTCTGCGTTACGAGTCTCAGACACTTCTTGAACGATTGTGCCAAGTTGCGTACGTACATCTTCAGGTAGGTCTTTCCAGAAGTCGTTCGACGTTACTACCAGGTAATCAAGGATACCGTGGTTAGTTTCTGTCACGCCGTCTTGTACTTCAAAGAACTTCTTACCGTAAATGTTTGACCATGTGTTCTCTTGGCCATCGATAACCTTAGTTTGTAGGCCACCGTATACTTCTTTGAAAGACATCTTCTGTGGGTTAGCACCTAGCTGTTCAAACTGAGCAACCAATACGTCTGATGCTTGAACACGGAATTTCAAACCTTCCGCGTCTTCAGGATTGATAAGAGGTTTGTTTGCTGACATCTGTTTCATGCCATTGTGCCAAAACGCTAGTCCTTGAAGGCCACGACGCTTCATCGCGTTCTTCAGCTTTTCACCAGACTCTGAGTTTTGGAAACGGTCAACAGCTTCTACGTCTTCAAATAGGAAAGGAAGGTCAAAAATGCGGTATTTCTTAGTGAACTTCTCAAATTTAGACAGCGAAGGAGCCGCCATTTGAACATCACCATTTAACAGGGCTTCCAGTACTTTATTATCATCGTAGAGTGTTGAATTAGGGAAAACTTGCATACAAGCTTTGCCATTCATTTCCGTGTTTACTCGCTCTTCCAGTAAAGAAGCGGCAATGCCTTTCGGGTGCTTATCGGTATTGGTTACATGACTGAATTTAATCACGATTTCACCTGGGTCACAGTTTGCAGCAGCATTAAAACTTGTGAGCGCCAGAGCAGATACAGACAGCAGGGTAAGAGGCTTAAACATTATTATTCTCCTTAGTAAACAAAGCAGCCCTTCAATGGGAACTGCGTGCTTTCACTAAGGCAATTAGCGCGCCACATTGACACAAATCATTAACAACCCTTTAACCACAAGGCTTCATGATATCTGCCTGCAGCAGTCACTAACTCGCTGCAAAAATCAATGGGTGGAAAGTGACACATAGAATATTTGTAAATGGGTGGAAGCTGACCAATGTATTAGTGATGAATGAGGTCTGACCAAAAGCCCCATTCACGATGATGCCTTGAAGTAATTTCTACCTATCCTGTAGAGTGCTGCACAACTTAGTCAGATTTACTACAACGCTACTTAATAAGAGTTGATATCAATGAGCCAGATCTACCATCACCCAGTACAAATTTACTATGAAGATACCGATCACTCAGGTGTGGTTTATCACCCTAACTTTCTAAAGTACTTTGAGCGTGCACGCGAACATGTCTTGGGTAGCGATAAACTGGCAACATTGTGGAATGAACATGGATTAGGTTTTGCGGTATATAAAGCCAACATGACTTTTCAAGATGGGGTTGAGTTCGCTGAGATCTGCGACATCCGAACCTCTTTTGAACTCGATGGCAAATACAAAACGCTATGGCGACAGGAAGTGTGGCGTAAAGATGCAACCAAACCCGCAGTGATTGGTGATATCGAAATGGTCTGTTTAGACAAAGACAAGCAACTGCAGCCCGTGCCTGCTGAAGTATTAAAAGCGATGCTTGGCGAAACGAGCTAACTTCACCTCACCAAACTCGCTTAAAAGAGATGAGACGATGAAAAGGTTCTCATCTCTATCTGCATCGGTAACAAATTACCACCAAGAGTCACGGCGAAACGATACTGGTCATCTAATCGACCCAAGCAACATTGCCAATCTGTAGAACTCTCGGTTTTCTCAGTAACATCCAACCCAACTCCACTGTATATGCTGATTTCACCATGCAATCTAATTTCATCCTGCAAGTTTGGTTGAAAATCCGAAGCGTGAAGTGGCAATGTTTGCTCCGTCAGATTGGAGAAATCGAACGAAAAGCTTCGCAACGATGTGGCTAGCCCCTTGCCCGTCGCTTTGATATACGACTCCTTCAGCGCCCACAGATCGAAAAAGCGCTCTCTTTGTTCTTCTTTGCTGAGCTCAAGTAAATCCGCCAATTCTTTATCTGAAAAGTAGTGCTTCATGATCGAGTCGATATTGGTCGAGCTTCTGGCATGTTCGATATCGACGCCTAATTGAAGTGACTTCCCTTCTCTATGACAAACTGCGATTAACAAATGTTCTTTGCTATGACTGATATTGAAATTCAGGCCGGTTTCTATTTGTTGTTTCTCAATTAATCTTGGCTTCCCTTTCTCACCATATTCAAAGCGCCACGCTTCAGGCATCAAATCAGAATAGCTAGACAGCACCTTTCTCAGATAATTTCGGACATACAAAGCTTGAATCTGAGATGAGGGCATTCGATAACGCTCAACTTTGGCAATCTCATCGGCTGTCAGTCTCTTTTTGAGCTGCGATACATTGTTTGGCTGGTCATTTAAATTACTCAGAGAACATAGCCACAAATCAACAACGGGAGTTTTCATTTAACTCGAACTCACTTCTATAAATCACTCTTCAAAACACGATTGGAACAACCCAATCGAACAAATTTAACTCACCTATAAATTAAGTGGAACCTAGAGAATACGGGAGGGAAACCCCCTTCACATGAGGACTTAAAACTAATTTTTCAAATAATAACAAATTAAAACACAGATCACACTTAGCCTTACACAAGAGGCATCCATTAAATGTTACTTACAAAAACATGACATAGATCTCACCAAGTCAATATGTAGAGTAAAAACACTAGAAAACAACCCATAACCGTTAATTATCAATAAGTTAATTAAATTAAAAATACAAAAATTAAAACCATGCCAAATTCATCTGGTCTGAACAGATCATAGTGGCCTCTGGGAGCATTGTATCGACCACTCACCTCGGGTAGCCTGCTCAACCATTAAACAAATTCACACGTTTTCTTTGCGGATACCGACTTGTCGTTTAGTCAGACTTTGAACAGGATTTTAATGGACATCGCCTCAACATTTGAATGCCACCGTCGCGCATGAAACACCTCCCCCACACTCGTAAGTCAACGCACTTCGAAAAACTAATTTCTATCTGGTTGCCGCCACTCAGCAACCTGAATTTTCAGCTGCGCTTCCCTAAGTCTGTTTCAGATTTTCTTTCTATAGCTTTAAAAGCGCAGCCTCAAAACACGACATCACTTTCTGTGATTTCTAGTGGAGACTCATAATGAGCCAACCCGAGACAAATACACCGGAATCAGTCGACGATTCTCGACTGAATAAACGCCTTAAAGATATGCCTGTCGCTATCGTTGGTATGGCGAGCATGTTTGCAAACTCTCGCTACCTAAATAAATTTTGGGACCTTATCAGCGAAAAGATCGATGCGATTACTGAAGTACCAGATACGCACTGGCGTCCAGAAGATTACTACGATTCAGATCGTACGACGCCAGACAAGTCTTACTGTAAGCGCGGTGGTTTCATCCCAGAAGTAGACTTCAACCCTATGGAGTTCGGTCTTCCGCCAAATATCCTAGAACTGACAGACACTTCACAGCTGCTTTCTCTGATCGTTGCAAAAGAAGTACTTGAAGATGCCAAGCTGCCTGAAGGCTACGATCGCGATAAGATCGGTATCACGCTCGGTGTTGGTGGTGGTCAAAAGATCGCTCAAAGCCTAAATGCTCGTCTTCAATACCCTGTTTTGAAAAAAGTCTTCAAGAGCAGTGGTATCAGCGACGACGACAGCGAAATGTTGATCAAAAAATTCCAAGACCAATACATCCACTGGGAAGAGAACTCATTCCCTGGTTCATTGGGTAACGTAATTTCAGGTCGTATTGCTAACCGCTTTGACCTTGGTGGCATCAACTGTGTAGTAGATGCTGCGTGTGCAGGCTCTCTAGCCGCAATGCGTATGGCTCTAAGTGAGCTGGTTGAAGGCCGCAGTGAAATGATGATCACAGGTGGTGTGTGTACTGATAACTCACCAACCATGTACATGAGCTTCTCTAAAACACCTGCGTTTACCACCAATGAAACCATTCAACCTTTCGACATCGACTCAAAAGGCATGATGATTGGTGAAGGCATCGGTATGGTTGCTCTTAAGCGTCTTGAAGATGCAGAGCGCGACGGCGACAGAATCTACTCTGTGATTAAAGGTGTGGGTTCTTCTTCGGACGGTAAGTTCAAGAGTATTTACGCACCTCGCCCTGAAGGACAAGCAAAAGCACTAAAACGTGCTTACGATGATGCTGGTTTCGCACCGCACACACTTGGCCTTTTAGAAGCGCACGGTACAGGTACTGCAGCGGGTGATGTTGCTGAATTTGGAGGCTTAAACTCGGTATTCAGTGAGAACAACGAAGAGAAGCAACACATTGCGTTAGGCTCTGTGAAATCTCAAATTGGTCACACTAAATCAACCGCGGGTACTGCAGGTTTAATCAAAGCTGCATTAGCACTGCACCACAAAGTACTGCCGCCAACGATTAACGTATCGGCTCCGAATCCTAAGTTGGATATCGAGAACTCACCGTTCTACCTAAACACACAAACGCGTCCTTGGATGAAACGTGTCGACGGTACACCACGCCGTGCAGGTATCAGCTCATTCGGTTTTGGTGGTACTAACTTCCACGTTGTATTGGAAGAGTACACGCCAGAACACACTCGCGGTGACAAATACCGTCAACGCCAAGTACCGCAAACTCTGTTATTCAGCGCAGAATCTCGTCAAGCATTGATCAATGAATTGAAGCAGGTTTCGACTCAAGTTACTGATGCTGCGTTCAAATTAGAAGCGCTTGCTGAGCAACACGCTCTACGCGAAGTTAACGCTAAGCACGCTCGTCTTGGTTTAGTTGTCACTGACCAAGCAGACCTTCAAGCGCAACTGACTCAAGCGGTTTCTATGCTTGAGAGCCAAACCAAAACACATTGGCAGATGCCAAACGGTACTAGCTACCGTGAGTCAGCACTGATTGCTGAAAACGGTGCAGGTAAAGTGGCAGCGCTATTTGCAGGTCAAGGTTCGCAATACCTAAACATGGGTCGCGAGCTTGCTTGTCATTACCCAGAGATGCGCCAACAGCTTGCTCAAGCGGATCAAGTATTTGGTCAGCACAAGAAGACGGCTCTGTCCCAAATTCTGTTCCCAATTCCAACCTTCACACCAGAAGCAACCAAAGCTCAAGAAGCGGTGTTAACCAACACGGCCAATGCGCAAAGTGCAATTGGCACTGTGTCTATGGGTCAGTTCGACATCATGACTCAAGCTGGCTTCAAAGCCGACATGGTCGCAGGCCACAGCTTTGGTGAACTAAGCGCACTATGTGCATCGGGTGTTATCTCGCAAGACGATTACTACCAGCTAGCTTTCGCTCGTGGCGATGCGATGGCAGCGACACCTGAACAAGGCGACAGCGGTACTATGTTCGCGGTCATCTTAGACGCAGACAAGCTTCCAGCCGTTGAAAGCTGCATCAGCCAATTCGAAGGCGTGAGCATTGCCAACTACAACGCTCCGACTCAACTGGTTATTGCAGGACCAACTGCGACGGTTCAACAAGCAGCACAAGCGCTCACTGAACAAGGCTTCAAAGCAATTGCTCTTCCAGTATCTGGTGCTTTCCACACACCGCTTGTTGCTCACGCTCAAAAACCATTTGCTGCTGCAATTGATAAAGCTTCATTCAGCGCTCCAACGCTGCCGCTTTACTCAAACGCAACGGGCAAACTGCACAGCAAAGACGCTAAAGCGATCAAGAAAGCGTTCAAGCAACATATGCTGCAATCGGTTCGTTTCAGTGAGCAAATTGAAGCGATGTATGAAGCAGGCGCGCGCGTATTCGTTGAGTTCGGTCCGAAAAACATTCTTCAAAAGCTGGTTGAAAAAACATTGGCTGATAAGAACGAAGAGCTTTACGCAATCAGCATCAACCCAAGCCCTAAAGGTGACAGTGACCAACAGCTTCGTTTAGCTGCGGTTCAACTGTGTGTGGCAGGTGTTTCATTAGACAACATTGACCCTTACCAAGCTGACATTGCTGAACCTGCAAAGGCATCACCAATGAACATCAAGCTGAATGCAACCAACTACATCAGCCCTGCTACTCGTAAGAAAATGGATCAATCATTGGCTTCGGGCAACGTCACCGAAAAGACTGAGATTGTTGAAGTGAAAGTTGAAGTCGAGAAAATCGTGGAAAAAGAAGTGATTAAAACAGAAATCGTTGAAGTACCTGTGGCTGCTCCTCAAGCTTCAAATGTACAACAGTCAGCTGCTCCAGCACCAAGCGCACAAGTAGCAACAACAGCTCAGCAGCCTCAAGTAGTTCAAACAGCCCCAGCGACTAGTCAGCCAACAGCTCAAGTAACGGTAGATGAGTCTTCATTGCAGTCGTTCTTCAATGCTCAACAACAAGCAGCAGAAGTACATCAGCAATTCTTGGCGATTCCTCAGCAATACGGTGACACGTTCAACACCCTAATGTCTGAGCAAGCGAAAATGGCAACAGCAGGCGTAGCAATTCCTGAGAACCTGCAACGTTCTATGGAAATGTTCCACCAGCACCAAGCTGAAACGCTAAAAGCTCACGCTCATTACCTAGAAATGCAAGCGCACAGCAACAACTCAGCACTTAATATGCTGACGCAAGGTTCAGTACAAACAGCACAACCAACTTTCGTTGCGCCAGTAAATGCTCAGCCAGCGATTCAATCTCCAGCTACTCCAGCAGCTATCGTCCAACAGCCTGTAGCTCAAGTACAAGCGACTCCTGTACAAGCCGTGCCAGTTCAAGCTCAGTCTGTTCAAGTTACGCCTGTACAGAAAGCAGCTCCTGCACCACAAGTAGCGGCTCAAGCGGCAGCGCCTGTTGCAGCTCAGCCTGTGCCAGTTAAAGCACAACCAGCTCCTCTGGCTGCACCAGTAGCAGTGCAATCAGCAGATGCTGAAAAAGTGATGCTAGAAGTGGTCGCTGAGAAAACGGGTTACCCAACGGAAATGCTTGATCTAGAAATGGACATGGAAGCAGACCTTGGTATCGACTCAATCAAACGCGTAGAGATTCTTGGTACCGTTCAAGACGAAATGCCGAACCTACCTGAGCTGAACCCTGAAGATTTAGCTGAGTGTCGTACTCTTGGTGAAATCGTTACCTACATGAACAGCAAGATGCCAGCATCAGCGCCTGTGGCAGCACAGCCAAGCGCAGCCGCTCCTGTTCAAGCCGCTAACGGTCTTGATGCGAAAGTCGTTCAACAAACCATGCTAGAAGTGGTTGCTGAGAAGACAGGTTACCCAACGGAAATGCTTGATCTAGAAATGGATATGGAAGCTGACCTTGGTATCGATTCAATCAAGCGTGTTGAGATTCTTGGTACGGTTCAAGATGAACTGCCTACTCTTCCAGAGCTAAACCCTGAAGACTTGGCTGAGTGTCGTACTCTTGGCGAAATCGTTGACTACATGAACAGCAAGCTTCCAGCTTCTGCTCCAGTGTCTTCACAGGCACCAATGGTTGCTCCGGCAACATCTAGCAATGGACATGGAAGCTGACCTTGGTATCGATTCAATCAAGCGTGTTGAAATTCTAGGTACGGTTCAGGACGAGCTACCGACTCTTCCAGAGCTAAACCCTGAAGATCTCGCTGAGTGTCGCACTCTAGGTGAAATTGTTGACTACATGAACAGCAAGCTTCCGGCTTCTGCTCCAGTAGCAGCTCAAGTATCTGCACCAACGCAAGCAGTATCAAATGGTTTAAACGCGGAGCAAGTTCAAAGCACAATGCTGAGCGTAGTGGCTGATAAAACGGGCTACCCAACAGAAATGCTTGATCTAGCAATGGACATGGAAGCAGACCTTGGCATCGACTCAATCAAACGTGTTGAGATCCTTGGAACAGTTCAAGACCAGCTACCAACATTGCCAGAGCTGAACCCTGAAGATCTAGCTGAGTGTCGTACTCTTGGCGAAATCGTTGACTACATGAACAGCAAGCTAGGCGCTACTGCGACTCCTAGTACAGAAGTCGCTGCAGCAACTGTAGAAAGCACGAGCAATGACCTAAATCCTGCTCATGTTCAATCAACAATGATGGAAGTGGTTGCCGACAAAACAGGTTACCCAGCAGAAATGCTCGACCTAGCGATGGACATGGAAGCAGACCTTGGTATCGACTCTATCAAACGCGTTGAGATCCTAGGTACAGTTCAAGACCAGTTACCAACGCTGCCAGAACTAAACCCTGAAGACCTAGCTGAGTGTCGTACGCTTGGTGAAATCGTTACCTACATGCAAAGCAAGCTATCCGCGGCTGCACCCGTAGCGACTCCAAAAGCTGAATCAGTAACGCCTATCGCAGAAACAGCGACAGCGGAACTTCCTCCACACAATGAGGTAGCGCTAAAAAAGCTACCAGCGGCAGATAAACTCGTCGATTGTTTCTCAAAAGACGCTTGTGTCGTGATTACAGATGATGGTCACAACGCTGGTGTTCTAGCAGAGAAGTTGACCGCTAACGGCATTCAAGTTGCTGTAGTGCGTAGTGCTCTTTCTGCCGCGTCACCTTTAAACAGTGAAATCGCAAGCTACACACTCAACAGCGTTGATGATGCTGGTGTGACAGCTGTGATTAACGACATCGAAGCAGACCTTAAAACGTCGAACAAAGTGATTGCTGGCTTCATTCATTTACAAGCTATCGTTGATGCTAAACAAAGCAACGAGCAAGCGGTTAACTTGAATGCAGACTCAAGAGCTTCACTAACCACAGCGTTCTTATTCGCGAAGCACCTAAATGGTCAGCTGAATACCGTTTCTGGTCGTAGTGTGTTCTTCACGCTAAGCCGTATCGATGGTGGCTTTGGTTACCTAGATACTAAGCAATTAGCGAATGCAGAACTCAACCAAGCCGCGTTGTCTGGTCTCACTAAGACACTGAGCCATAAATGGTCAAACGTGTTCTGCCGCGCATTGGATGCTGACGCTTCTATTGATGCTCGTCACTTAGCTGAAGCTATCACAGGTGAACTGTTCGATATCGATACCAACACGGTTGAAATCGGCCTTAGCCATGCAGAAAACGGTGAATCGGGTCGTGCAACATTGATTGCGGCAACACCAGGTGCTGCTCAAACCAAAAACACAGGTGCTCAACTAACCAAGAGCGACAAAGTTCTGGTAACGGGTGGCGCTAAAGGCGTGACGTTTGAATGTGCACTGACGCTTGCTAAGCAATGTAAGTCTCACTTCATTCTTGCAGGTCGTAGTAAGCATATTACTTCAGCTGAGCTACCTCAGTGGGCACAAGGCAAGCAAGAGAAAGAGCTAAAACCAGCGGCTATCGCTCACCTACAAGCAACAGGTGACAAACCAACGCCGAAGAAAGTTGATGCTTTGCTGAAACCTGTATTGAGCAGCCTTGAAATCAACGCAGCACTTGCCGCTTTCAACGAGATTGGCGCGAGCGCTGAGTACCTAAGCCTAGATGTGTCGAACCATGAGTCTGTAGCGAAAACACTGGCGAACTTCGACGGCATCACGGGTCTTATCCACGGTGCAGGTGTACTGGCTGACAAACACATTCAAGACAAAACACTTGATGAGCTGAACATGGTTTACGGCACGAAAGTGGGCGGGCTAGAAGCGGTTCTTGGTGGTCTTGATAGCAGCAAGCTAAAACTGATTGCGATGTTCTCTTCGGCGGCGGGTTTCTACGGAAACACTGGCCAAAGTGATTACTCGATGTCTAACGAGATCCTAAACAAAGCGGCTCTACAACTATCTGCGCGTAACCCTCAAGCGAAAGTGATGAGCTTCAACTGGGGACCGTGGGACGGTGGCATGGTCAACGCAGCACTGAAACGTATGTTCACAGAGCGCGGCGTGTACGTAATTCCTCTTCAGGCAGGTGCAGAGCTGTTTAGTTCTCAACTACTGAACGAAACTGGCATTCAACTGCTGGTTGGTACGAGCATGCAAGGTTCTGACAACAAGGAAGCTGCTGTAAAAAAGCTTAATGCGGAGTCTGTGCATCTTGCAAAGAGTCCGCTGAATACAAGCATCACTGTGACACGTCGTCTTGATCCTAAGGCTTTGCCTTTCATTCAAGATCACTGCATTGCCGGTAACCCAGTGTTACCGACAGTGTGTGCTATCCAATGGATGCGTGAAGTGGCAGAGCAACTGTTAGGGGTGAACGTTAGCGTTCACAACTACAAACTGCTTAAGGGTGTGATTTTTGATACTGATGAAGTGCAAGAGCTAAAACTGGTTCTTTCTTCTGATGCTAAATCAAAAGAGCAGCTAAAAGCAGTGATCAGTTGCCAAGGGCGACCACAGTATCAAGCTCAGTTGCAAGTTGCCTCTGTGCAAGTGTCTGAAGATGTTCAACAAGCGTCAGTAAAACGCTTTGAGGCCAACACTTCAGCACCTGTAACAACGGCACAAGCTCTATACAGTGATGGCACTCTGTTTCACGGACCAAGACTGCAAGGTATTACCTCAGTCGAACGCTTTGACGACTTAGGTTTATTGGCTCAATGCCAGTTGCCTCAGATTGAAAACAGCGACTGTGGAGCATTTATTCCTAAGCAAGGCTTTGGCGATAGCCAGCCATTTGCCGAAGATTATCTGTTGCAAGCCATGTTGGTATGGGCTCGATTGAAATACGGCGCGGCAAGTTTACCGTCTGCAATCGGTGAGTTTGTTTGCTACGCACCGATGCGCAATGGTGACCAAGGTTTGCTAGAGCTGAGCGTGATAAAAAGCACGGCTCGTTCGCTGCAAGCTGATATCTCGCTTTACCACCAAGATGGTCGTTTAAGTGCGGTAATGAAAGGTGCAAAAGTCACCATCAGCAAGAGCTTAAACGACGCATTTTTGCCGAAGTCTAGCTCAGCAGTATCAAAGAAAGAGGCGACTAAAAACGCAGAAAAGGAGCAATTGTCATAGTGACTGTTCCTACTAATAAAGCGATGCCATTGCGCATCGCTCTTTTAGCTCAGCCAGCAAACGCAGCTGAGCTTTCTGCCGACTTATCACCTTCGCTTCCTGAGATGATGACTGTTGTGGTTGATGGCAGTTTTAATCAAGCGCTTACTCAAGCGATTGAGGCAGTCAATCAAGGTAGTGCTGTTAAGCTTTGTTTGGATTCTCTCGCTCCATCATTGGTGATGTTGAGTGCACTGACCGCTGCTCAAAACAAGATTCACCCACACGCTTATCTCGCGAGTTTTGCAGATGCAACTATCGAAGATAGCGCTCAGCTTGCTCTGGATATTGCACGCCGCCCCGCGACAGATTTAAGCCATCAACAACAATATTCTGGACTCTCTGCTTCGCAGCAGTTTGATGAATTGTTGAATATGGTTAATGCGATATCGAGCCGTTCATTGCCGAGCTATCCATTACCGAGCCACTATTGGTTCACTGAGCCGAACAAAGCACGTGTTGCTGCGTTAACTTTCAGTGAAGATAGCCAAAAAGCCACCAGCCTGATATTGACTCAAGCGACCGGTTTGCAAGAACCAAAGCCCTTGCTATCGAGCGAGCGTTTGATGTTTGTGGTTTCAGGCAACGAACAAGCCGAATTGGTTTCTCAGCTAGCCTCACTAAGAGCAGAGCTTAAATGCGTTAATGAATCGGCAGACAGCAAACTTGCTATCGCCACCTTGATGCATTCAAACCTAAGTCACTTCCAAAGCGTTCAACACAATGTTGACCTTGGCGCGAACATCGTGATTCAGGCGGCTTCAATTGATGCTGCATTGCAAGAGATCACAGCGGTAGAAAATGCGTTGCCAAAAGTAATGGCTGACAATAGCCACTACAAAACGCCTGCGGGCAGTTGTTTCTCACCGAAGCCTCAAAGCAAAGGTGGTGTTGCATTTGTTTACCCTGGTGTTGGCACGGTTTATCCCGGTATGTTGCGCGAATTTCACCACCATTTCCCACAGTTATTTGCCCGCTTAGAGCGCGAAGGTAACTTGAAAGAGATGCTACAGGCTGAAAAAACCTATGCTGACGATGCGCAAGAAATGTCGCTCAGTGAATTGGCAATTGCAGGTGTCGGCAGTAGTTATCTGTTAACACAACTGCTATGTGATGAATTCAAAGTGCAGCCAGATTTCGCCTTGGGTTACTCCAAGGGTGAAGCTTCCATGTGGGCTAGCTTAAATGTTTGGAAGAACCCACATGCGCTGATTGAGATGACTCAAACTAGCCCTATTTTCACCACGGCTATTTCTGGTGAACTGACAGCGGTGCGTCAAGATTGGCAGCTAAACAGCGACGAAAGCATCCAATGGAATAGCTTTGTGGTTCGCAGTGATGCACAAGCGATTGAGGCTCTGTTACCAGAGTTCCCGCGCGCTTATCTCGCTATCATCCAAGGTGACACTTGTGTACTGGCAGGTTGTGAAAGCACATGTCGTGCATTGCTCAAAAAACTGGGTAAACGTGGCATTGCCGCGAATCGTGTTACTGCAATGCACACCACACCAGCATTGAGCCAACATAGCCAAGTGCGTGAGTTTTACACGCAACCACTGTTCGACGAGTTGCCAAAGCATATCCGCTTTATCAGCGCAGCAGGTCTACCGACTGGCGCACCAATCAATATCGACAGCGATAGTATCGCCCTTTCGATTGCCGACACCTTCTGTTCAACGTTAGATTTCACCGCGTTGATCCAGAGTGCGCGTCAACAAGGTGCGCGTCTGTTTGTCGAAGTAGGTGCCGATCGTCAAACCAGCACATTGATCGACAAGATCAATCGTAGCGACGACGTAGCCGACCAATACTACACAATCGCTTCCAATGCCAAAGGCGGTGACGATGTTGTCACGCTCATCAAATGCATTGGTCAGCTCATTACTCATCAAATTCCACTGTCTGTCGAGCCTCTTATTCAAGGGCTAGAACAACAGATCACCACGAAGCAATTAAGTGATGTGTCTCAAGGCAGCGCAGTGAATCATCAAGGAGAGCTAGTATGAGTTCTCAATCGAATCAGGCTCAGAACAAACAGCAAGTGAAGTGCAATAAGATCGCGATTGTCGGTATTGCTAACCAATACCCAGAAGCTGATACGCCAAAAGACTTTTGGCAAAACTTGCTGGATAAAAAAGATTCTCGAACCACATTAAGCGCTGAAAAGTTAGGTGCTAAACCTGAAAGCTATCAGGGTGTGCAAGGTGAGTCAGACCGCTTTTACTGTGATAAAGGCGGCTACATCGAAAACTTCAATTTCGATAGCAATGGCTACCGTTTAACAGCCGAGTCATTCAAAGGCGTCGACCAGAGTTTCCTTTGGGCTTTGGACACCAGTCGCAAGGCTTTAGACGACGCAGGCGTTGATTTAAATGCCGATGTTTTAGAGCGCACAGGCGTGATCATGGGTGCCCTTTCGTTCCCAACGACACGTTCAAACGATTTGTTTCTGCCGATGTATCACTCGGTGGTCGAAAAAGCACTTAAAGATAAATTGGCTAATGACCAATTTTCACTGCTACCAACCAATGAAACCGCGCAAGACCTCAATCCTATCAATGGTGCAGCTGCACATAACGCCTCTAAGTTAGTGGCAGATGCATTGGGTTTAGGCAACGTGCAACTTAGCCTAGATGCGGCATGTGCAAGTTCAGTGTATTCATTGAAGTTAGCGTGTGATTACTTGAATACAGGCAAAGCCGACATGATGTTGGCAGGCGCGGTATCCGGTGCTGACCCATTCTTCATCAACATGGGTTTTTCTATTTTTCACGCTTACCCAGACCACGGTGTTTCGGTTCCGTTTGATAGCAACAGTAAAGGCTTGTTTGCTGGCGAAGGCGCTGGTGTGTTAGTACTAAAACGCTTAGCTGATGCAGAGCGTGATGGCGACAACATCTACGCAATTGTCAGCGGCATTGGCTTGTCGAATGATGGTCGCGGTCAGTTTGTATTAAGTCCAAATAGCAAAGGACAAGTACAAGCCTTTGAGCGTGCTTACGAGGCATCAAACCTAACCCCAGACAGCATCGAAGTGATTGAGTGTCACGCAACTGGCACACCATTAGGTGACAAGGTTGAGTTAACCTCAATGGAGCGTTTCTTTACTGAGAAATTGAATGGCTCTAACCCGCCATTGATTGGCTCTGCGAAGTCAAACCTCGGTCACTTACTGACGGCAGCAGGTATGCCAGGAATCATGAAGATGATCTTCGCGATGAAAGAAGGCGTGCTTCCGCCAAGTATTAACTTGGACAAGCCACTATCGTCGCCAGAAGGTTTATTTGGCTCACAGACGCTACCAACACAAGTGCAACCTTGGCCAAGTAAAGAGGGTAACTCAGAGCGCTGCGCGGGTGTGTCCGTATTTGGTTTTGGTGGTTGTAACGCTCACTTACTACTTGAAGCGTATTCAGACAAAAGTCATGCAAATCAGATTCAAGAATCGGTTTCTCCAAGCCTACAAACGCCTAATTTAAGCATTACTGGCCTAGCGTCTCACTTCGGTTCTCTGCAAAGCATCAATGCATTAAGCACTGCGATTGAGACCAACAACGATGCTTTCATTGCTTTGCCTAAGAAACGCTGGAAAGGCTTAGACCAACACCCAGAGCTACTGAATCAGTTCGGTTTACACGGTATTCCAAATGGCGCGTACATCGATCAATTCGATCTCGATTTCCTTCGCTTCAAAGTACCGCCAAATGAAGATGACCGTTTGATCTCTCAGCAGTTGCTACTGATGAAAGTTGCAGACGAAGCCATCAAAGATGCCAAGCTTGTTGCTGGCCAAAAGGTTGCGGTTTTAGTCGCGATGGAAACTGAGCTTGAGATGCACCAATTCCGTGGACGGGTAAACCTGCATAGCCAATTGGCTGACAGCTTTGCCAACATGGGTATTGAGCTAACACAAGACGAATACCAAGCGCTAGAAACCATCGCGATGGACAGTGTGATGGACGCAGCCAAGCTGAACCAATACACCAGTTTCATCGGTAACATCATGGCTTCGCGTATCTCTTCATTGTGGGACTTTAATGGCCCTGCCTTTACGATTTCAGCTGCTGAACAGTCGGTTGCTCGTTGTATTGATGTTGCACAAAACTTGATGTCACAAGAATCGATGGATGCCGTTGTGATTGCAGCCGTCGACCTAAGCGGCAGTGCAGAACATGTGATTCTGAAGAACAGCGTAAGCCCAGTGACGCTAGCTCCAAAATTCGGACAGCTGCAAGATGGCAGTTGGAATGTCGGTGAAGGTGCAGGTGCGATTGTTCTTGTTGAAGAAAACCAAGTAGCGAGCAACCAAGATGCGGCTTACGGCAGCATCAACGCATTGGCTTTTGGTTCAAGCGAGAATAACAACGCCGTTGTTGATGAGTTACTGACTCAAGTCGGTATCAGCTCGAACGATGTTTCTCTGCTTGAGCTTAACCATGCACCAGAATCTTCATCTCATCAGTTTTCGTCTCTAAGTTTAGGGAACACAAAGACTACTCAAGCAAGTCAACGTGTGGGTCATTGCTCTGCTGCTTCTGGTATGGCAAGCCTGCTACACGGTCTGCTCAACCTGAACCTTGCACCTCTGAATCCGAATGTCAGTTCTAAGAGCGCGATTGTTGCCAACATCAGCGAAGGACAATGTTCACAGCTGCTACTAAGCCAATCGAGTGTTGAATCTCAATCACTTTCCGTTCGTTTAAGCAATGAACTGGCGAGCGATGCTAAACGTCAATTAGTTAAGCAAGTGACTCTTGGTGGTCGTGATATCTATCAACATATTGCCCAAACCCCAGTGACCAACTTGGCAACGATTCAACAGAAAGCTTCTGGTAAACAAGCAGCAAGAGTGGCGTCGGTTCCAACGACAGCAAGCATTCAAGCAGCCCTTGCACAAAAAGAGTTAGAGAAGAATGCATTAGCGCAAAACGCGATAGAGCCAGTCATCAAAACTCCTACATCAGTATCCCCTACTCTGGCGCCAACGCGCCACAGTCAGCTAACAGGTAACCACAGCAATATGACTCATGTCCTATCCGCTAAAAATGGCGTATCGAATATCGACGCTAATACGGATGCAGCATCACAGCCGTCTGTAACACCATACAACCAAGCTTTTGCTCAAAATCAGCAAGCAGCTCAGCAAGTACACAAAGCATTCCTGCACACTCGAGCCCAAGGCATGCAAATGGCTGATGCGCTATTAAAAGCACAGCTAAACGCAGTCACATCTGGTTTAGATAGCTCAAGTTTAGAGAACAATGCCCTTTCTCAACAAACGAGTGGTCAACAAACGTCAGCTCAGCCTGTTCAAGCTCAACCGACTCAGGTTCAGTCAACACCAGTCAATGTACTTGCGACGCCAGCACCAGTAAAACCTATCCGTAAACCATGTATCTGGGATTACGATGATCTGGTTGAATACGCAGAAGGCGATATCGCCAATGTATTTGGCCCTGACTACGCGATCATCGATAGCTACTCGCGCCGCGTTCGTTTACCAACCACCGATTACCTATTGGTATCTCGTGTGACTAAGCTCAACGCGACAGTCAACGAGTACAAGCCAAGCACCATGACCACAGAATACGACATCCCCGTTGATGCGCCGTATCTTGTCGATGGTCAGATTCCTTGGGCTGTAGCGGTAGAGTCTGGTCAGTGTGACCTAATGCTGATCAGCTACCTAGGCATTGATTTCGAAAACAAAGGCGAGCGTGTTTATCGCCTGCTTGATTGTACGTTGACCTTCCTTGGTGACTTGCCTCGTGGTGGCGATACGCTGCGTTACGATATCTCAATCAACAACTTTGCTCGCAATGGCGACACGCTACTGTTCTTCTTCTCGTACGAATGTTTCGTTGGCGACAAGATGATCCTGAAAATGGATAACGGCTGTGCGGGCTTCTTCACTGATGAAGAGCTAGCAGACGGCAAAGGTGTGATTCACACTGAAGATGAAATCAAGGCTCGTAAGCTTGCAACTAAGCAACGCTTCGACCCAATGTTGCACTGCCCTAAAACCCAGTTCAACCACCAAGAACTGCGCCACCTACTGACTGCAAACATCGCAGAATGTTTTGGCCCGACTCACCAATCTGATCGCCACCAGCCTTCTCTATGCTTCAGCTCAGAGAAGTTCATGATGATCGAAAAGGTCAGCCGTGTTGAACCGCAAGGCGGCACATGGGGACTTGGTCTGATTGAAGGCCATAAACAGCTAGAGCCTGAGCACTGGTACTTTCCTTGTCACTTCAAAGATGACTCAGTAATGGCTGGCTCTTTGATGGCAGAAGGTTGTGGTCAACTGCTTCAGTTCTTCATGATGCACCTTGGCATGCACACGCTTGTTCAAAATGGTCGTTTCCAACCGCTTGAAAATGCGCCTCAACAAGTACGTTGTCGTGGACAGGTGCTACCACAATCGGCAGAGCTGACGTACCGCATGGAAGTGACTGAGATTGGTCTAAGCCCTCGCCCATACGCAAAAGCTAACATCGATATTTTGCTCAACGGCAAAGTGATCGTTGATTTCCAAAACTTGGGTGTGATGATCAAAGAAGACGACGAATGTACTCGTTACCTGCCTTCTTTAGAAACAGCTGTCGCGACCCCTGTTATCGAAAGCTTGGACCATAAAAGCTTGGGCCATACGCCAGCAGTGAACCAACAAGCTTCAGCAAATGCGCCACTCATGGCTCAAATTGAAGACCTAGAAACGGCGCCTAACAAAGGTGTAGTTCCTCTTCAACACGTTGAAGCTCCGGTAACTCCTGATTACCCGAACCGCACACCCGATACGGTTCCATTCACGCCTTATCACATGTTCGAATTCGCGACTGGCGATATCGAGAAATGTTTCGGTCCTGATTTCTCTATCTACCGTGGAATGATTCCACCACGTACTCCGTGTGGCGACCTACAGCTAACTACTCGTGTTGTTGAGATCGACGGTAAGCGTGGCGACTTCAAGAAGCCTTCATCATGTATCGCAGAATACGAAGTGCCAGAGAATGCATGGTACTTTGATGAAAACAGCCACCAGACCCTAATGCCTTACTCGGTATTGATGGAGATTTCACTGCAACCAAACGGCTTTATCTCAGGCTACATGGGCACAACACTGGGCTTCCCAGGTGAAGAACTGTTTTTCCGTAACCTAGATGGCAGCGGCAAAATGCTGCGTAACGTCGACTTGCGTGGCAAAACGATCACCAACGATTCTCGTCTGCTTTCAACCGTAATGATGGGCACCAACATCGTACAGAGCTTCAGCTTCGAACTAAGCACTGACGGCGTGCCTTTCTACCAAGGTACAGCGGTATTTGGTTACTTCAAAGGCGCAGCACTGAAAGATCAACTGGGTTTGGACAACGGTAAAGTGACTCACCCTTGGCACGTTGATAACAACCGCACGCCGGATGTAAACATCAACCTACTAGACAAAACGACTCGTTACTTCAATGCACCTGTTTCTGCTACTGGTGAAGTGCAAGAGCACTACCAACTGGCTGGCGGTCGTTTGAACTTTATCGATACGGTGCAGATCACTAGCGATGGTGGTAAAGACGGTCTGGGTTACCTATACGCTGAGCGTACGATTGACCCAAGCGATTGGTTCTTCCAGTTCCACTTCCATCAAGATCCGGTAATGCCAGGTTCTCTAGGTGTCGAAGCGATCATCGAACTGATGCAAACCTATGCGCTAAATAAAGATCTTGGTGCTGGCTTCCGCAATCCTAAGTTTGGTCAAATCCAATCTGAAGTGAAATGGAAATACCGTGGTCAGATTAACCCTCTGAACAAACAGATGTCACTGGATGTACACATCACTGCAATCAAAGACGAAGACGGCAAACGCATCATCGTTGGCGACGCAAACCTGAGCAAAGATGGTCTACGTATTTACGAAGTAAAAGACATCGCGATTTGTATCGAAGAAGCATAAGCCTGACAGAGAACTAGGAAAGAATTTAGTATGACAACTCAAACTACAATCAATAACGAAAAGCTATCTCCGTGGCCTTGGCAGATCGAAGAGAGCACAACTCGCTTTGATAACGCAGCAATGTCGACAATATTGAAAGACTTAAGCCTTGCTTGTTACGTCGTGAACCACCCAGAAAAAGGGTTAGGTGTTAGCCAACAAGCAGAGATTGCATCGGGCGATTCAGCAAGCTCAGCGAACAGCCAACCTGTTAGCGCCTTTGCTCCTGCACTTGGTACACAAAGCCTAGGCGACGAAGATTTTCGTCGCTGTCACGGCGTGAAATACGCTTACTATGCGGGCGCAATGGCAAACGGCATTTCATCTGAAGAGTTAGTGATTGCGCTTGGCCAAGCTGGCATTCTTTGTTCATTTGGCGCGGCGGGCTTAATCCCGTCTCGCGTTGAGCAAGCGATCAACCGTATTCAAGCAGCACTGCCAAACGGTCCTTATGCGTTTAACCTGATTCACAGCCCAAGCGAACCCGCTCTAGAGCGCGGCAGTGTAGAGCTATTTTTGAAACACAAAGTGAAAACGGTTGAGGCTTCTGCCTTCTTAGGCCTAACACCGCAGATCGTTCACTACCGTGCCGCGGGCCTTAGCCGCGATGCACAAGGTGAGATTCAGATTGGCAACAAGGTTATTGCTAAGGTAAGCCGTACTGAAGTTGCAAGTAAGTTCATGCAACCAGCTCCAGTTAAAATGCTGCAAGCTTTGGTTGATGAAGGTCGAATCACAGCAGAACAGATGGAACTGGCACAGCTGGTTCCTATGGCTGATGACATTACCGCAGAAGCCGATTCTGGTGGTCATACCGATAACCGTCCACTGGTTACCCTGCTGCCAACGATTCTTGCACTGAAAGAACAAACCCAAGCACAGTACCAATTCAAAACTCCGCTACGTGTCGGTTGTGGTGGTGGCGTAGGCACGCCTGACGCGGCTCTAGCGACGTTTAACATGGGTGCTGCTTACATTGTTACCGGTTCAATCAACCAAGCGTGTGTTGAGGCTGGCGCGAGCGAACACACACGTAAGCTGCTTTCGACAACTGAAATGGCTGACGTGACTATGGCTCCGGCAGCAGACATGTTCGAAATGGGCGTGAAACTGCAAGTGGTTAAGCGCGGCACTTTATTCCCAATGCGTGCGAACAAGTTGTATGAACTTTACACTCGCTACGACTCAATTGAAGCGATTCCAGTAGAAGAGCGTCTGAAGCTTGAGAAGCAAGTATTCCGTTCAACACTGGATGACATTTGGGCGGGGACTGTGGCGCACTTTAACGAGCGCGATCCTAAACAGATCGAGCGTGCTGAAGGTAACCCGAAACGTAAAATGGCGTTGATTTTCCGTTGGTACTTAGGTCTTTCAAGTCGTTGGTCAAACACAGGTGAACAAGGCCGTGAGATGGATTACCAAGTATGGGCAGGTCCTGCACTTGGCGCATTCAACGCATGGGCAAAAGACAGCTATCTAGATGATTACCAGCAGCGTAATGCCGTTGATCTTGCTAAGCATCTGATGCACGGTGCAGCTTACTTAGCTCGTGTTAACCTGCTGACCTCACAAGGTATCAAGCTTGATCCGGAACTAGCACGCTGGAAGCCGACGCAAAGAATGGCTTAAGTGCCGAGTAGCTAGCTAAATTTTACCAAATAAAAAAGCGACCTTAATTAGGTCGCTTTTCTTTGAATCATCGAAATGTCATTGCAGTCGTTGGTTATTTGATCGCTTTATTTAGCTTCTCGCCAACCACACCTAAACGCCAACCTTGCATAACATCTGGCAGCTTTTCAGGATTACGATCGTACTTCCAAATCCAGCTTAACACTTGGTTAAGTTGCTTCTTCGACGCTAAAAACTCAGTCGCTAAACCACTGTGTTGCGATGCTATTTTCACTTCATCTTTCAGCACTTTGAAGAGTTGCTTGTAACCTGGGTAGTCCATTAGACGTTCTACTGGCGCTGGGTACTCTTCTTCCGGTGTATGCTCAGCCAATTTCACGATTGAGCTAATCTTCGCACCATGGCGACGTACAGAACGGTAATCAAAACCTTCCTGCTCCATATGCTTCGGATCTTTCATCGCGAAACGAGCTACGGCCCATAGGTCTTGTTCTTTAAAGACAAAGTTCAGCGCTAAGTCACGCTTAATCGCTTCTTTTAAACGCCAAGTTGCTAGCGGTCTTAAAATAGCTAGCTGTTGAGGTTTTAGCTGCCACGCGCCTTTAATATCAAGGTAAGCGTTGTCTGGGTTTGCTTTACGGATGCGCTTAGCCACTTGTAAATCAGACTCTTGCTGCGCCGCTTCCCACCAGCCCGCTTCCATCACTTTTTCTAGAAGCTTGTTGTACATTGGCATCAAGTAGTGAACGTCTGCTGCTGCGTAGTCGAGTTGCTTTTGAGAAAGAGGACGCGCTAGCCAGTCGGTGCGAGATTCACTCTTATCTAGGTCAACGCCTACAAACTCTGAAACGAGAGCTGCAAAGCCAGTTGAAAGACCATGTCCTAAGAAGGCTGCCATGATCTGCGTATCAACCATTGGCGTTGGCGTACAACCAAATGCATTCTGGAACACTTCTAGATCTTCGCCACACGCATGTAATACTTTCAGTACTGACGTGTCTTTCAATAGCCCAACAAACGGTGTCATTTCATCAAGAGCAATAGGATCAATCAGTGACAGCGTTTCACCATCAAATAACTGAATTAAGCCTAATTGAGGGTAATAGGTTCTTGTACGAACGAACTCTGTATCAAGCATAACAACATCGGCTTCACGTGCTTGTTGGCAAACTCGCTCAAGGTCTTTCACTTGGGTAATGATTTGATAATCCACAAAAACTCTCACTGATTTTACTTTGATCGCCGAATACAAAAATGCCGACATTAACTGTCGGCATTCTAACACCATTTTTCAGCGCTCGCTTAGATTAAGCGCCTGAATGGTTTCGAGGGCTAATTTCTCGCAAACCCGACCATTACTCGCTTTCGCGTTTGGCAAGCTCTGCGTCGTTTTCTTCACGAAGCACTCGGCGCAAGATTTTGCCTACATTGGTTTTTGGTAGTTCTTCACGGAACTCAATCAATTTAGGGATCTTGTAACCTGTTAGGTGTTCACGACAGTGCGCGATAATGTCTTCTTTGGTTAGGCTAGGGTCACGTTTCACAACGTAAATCTTAACTAACTCACCTGACACTTCATGAGGTTGACCAATAGCCGCAACTTCTAACACTTTGCCATGCAGAGCCACAACATCTTCAATCTCGTTCGGGTAAACGTTGAAGCCAGACACAAGAATCATGTCTTTCTTACGGTCTACGATGTACAACAAGCCTTCGTCATCAAACTTAACGATGTCACCTGTCGATAGCCAACCGTCTTGGTCGATCACTTCTTTGGTCGCTTCTGGACGTTGCCAGTAGCCTTGCATCACTTGAGGACCACGAACCTGCAATTCACCCACTTGGTCATTGCCAACCACTTTACCTTCATCATCAACAATACGAACTTCTGTTGATGGTACTGGTAGGCCGATTGCACCGGTGTAGTCTTTCAGATCGTATGGGTTACCTGTGACCAAAGGAGCACATTCAGTTAAACCATAGCCTTCAAGTAGGTGGACACCTGTCGCTTTCTTCCATTGCTCAGCAACAGCGCGCTGAACCGCCATACCTCCGCCAACAGACAGACGCATGTTACTGAAATCCAACTCGTGGAAATCTTCGTTATTCACTAGCGCATTGAACAAGGTGTTTACGCCAGTAATCGCGGTAAACGGAACTTTTTGTAATTCTTTAATAAAGCCAGGAATGTCACGAGGGTTAGTAATCAAAAGGTTACGACCACCCATCTCAACAAACAGTAAGCAGTTCACTGTCAATGCAAATACATGGTAAAGCGGCAATGCCGTTACCACCAATTCACGGCCTTCTTGTAGCACAGGGCTGTATGCCCCTTTCGCTTGAAGTACGTTCGCAATCATATTGCGGTGCGTTAGAATTGCGCCCTTCGCTACACCCGTTGTACCACCTGTGTACTGTAGGAATGCGATGTCATCACCCGCCATAAACGGCTTCACATATTGAAGACGACGGCCTTTGTAAAGTGCCTTTCTGAATGAAATGGCACCCGGTAGATCGTACTTAGGCACCATCCCTTTCACGTATTTCACTACGAAGTCGACAATCGTACCTTTCGCTCGTGGCAACATTTGCCCAAGGCTAGTGAGTACAACGTGTTTAACCGGAGTTTTATCAACGACTTTCTCCAGTGTGCTCGCAAAGTTAGAAACGATAACAATCGCCTTTGCACCAGAGTCATTCAGTTGGTGTTCAAGTTCGCGAGGCGTGTACAGTGGGTTGACGTTCACAGCAATCATACCTGCACGCAGTACACCAAACAGTGCAATTGGGTATTGCAGCAAGTTTGGCATCATCAGCGCGACACGATCGCCTTTCTTCAGTTTTAGATCATTCTGCAAGTAAGCAGCAAAAGCACGACTGCGCTCTTCAAGCTTACGGAATGTCATAATCGATCCCATGTTCTCGAATGCAGGTTGGTCGGCGAACTTCTGTACCGACTGTTCAAACATTTCAATGAGAGATTGGTACTGATCTGGGTTGATCGTTTCTGGTACGTCACTTGGATAACGTGAAAGCCAAGGTTTATCCACGATGTTACTCCTCGTTTATCAGCTGACGACTGCTTCGCCGCTTTTTATCATTGCGGTATTACAGCACAGCTTTAGTGCATGAGCACTAAAAGGCTCAAACACTTGTTTAAATTTTGTTAACTACACCAAGAATTAGCTCTGAAACTAGCTCTGGGCTCTCTAAATGACAATGATGTCCGCCAGGAATCGTCTCTATATTCAGAGGACTATGCGCTGATTTGTAGCGATTATGCTGCAAATGTCGGAATCCATCATTCCCTAGGATTATTAATTGAGAGCATTCAATAGCCGCCATAATCGCTTCAGCGTGCGCCTGTGACATTCGATATAACGAGTCACATTTTAGATTAGGGTCGCATCGCCATTGCCAAGAGTTCTCAAACTCGACAATACCTCGCTCAACAATAGGAGCGATTAATTCAGCATTAATTTGGTTGGCGTGAGCTCTCAGCTTAATAGCATCCTCAAGACTTGCCAGAGGACGTGAAGGCTTTCTTCGCTGTCGAAGACGACTAAGTACCCCATCCCTCAAGCGAGAGACTGTTTCGTGGGGAGCTTCAGAAAGAGGTCCGTGACCTTCAATTTGAATTAATCCTGACACATTTTCAGGAAAGGCGGCACTATAGCAACTTGCTATCAATGCACCAAGTGAATGTCCTACCAGCACCAGTCTGTTTGGCGATAATTTGGTCACTAGCTGGTGTAAATCATCAATATAGTCGTGAAATGGGTAGTAACTCCCCGACTTATGCGACGAGAAACCGTGCCCAAAAAGATCGATCGCAACCAAGTGAGTATCTGGAGAAAGCTTAGAGACTTGCTGCATGACCTGAGTAAAACTTGCGGAATTGTCTAGCCAGCCATGAATAAAAACGACCGTCGTTACGGTCGTTTGTGGGTTGCCAATCTGTTGTGTTGCAAGTGTCCCGCTCGCAAGGGAATATGACTGTTCAATCATTGATAGTATGGTGTCCCTGTCATTGGGTATGTCGAGTTAAGGTTCGACTATTGCACATCTTGAATCACACGCCCTGACTTAGGCATGGTTTGAAAGCTGCGACAATGTAAACTGCGGCAAGAGTAGTAAGTTGGCGCAAAGTCATTAATGACCACTCTTTCAGTGATCTGCCATAAACGTTGATTGTAGACATTCATGACTGGGAAAGTGTAAGGGTATTCACCAACCATACCGTCTTCAGTGCTATTTGATGTACCAACTAAAGTAACTAAACGACCCTCAGCAAAGCTCAATGGTTCAACATAGCCGTCAATGTAACCAACAAAACGTCCTTTTGGTTCGGCATCAATATCAGGCTTACCACTACTAGAGATAGGTAAGTTCACCACTTCAACACGCGTTTTATCTTTCAGATTAGTGACTTTAGCAATCACGCCACCCAAACGAACATCACCGGCATCCGGTAGTGTGTTTACCCACTCTTGGTAGTCAGTTACCACCTGTTCTGAGTTTGCATTAAGTTCTTTAGGTAAAGAGGAGCACCCCATCACCATCGTAGAGAAAGCGACAAGGAAAAATAAGCGAGATTTAGATATGAGAGAATACATAATGCAGCTCCTTAGAGCAGGATAAATGAAAACACAAAGCTAGATATAAATATCGACCCCAATTAGCTTCGCAAGTTCCTCTTTTTTAGCTTGATTCATCACATCCATATACTCCTCCATCGCACGTCGTCCGCGCCCTTCTGGAAGATCATATTGAACCTGAGCCTTGTGAATCTCAGACTCTTTGACCTGGCGAATAGAATGCGAGACAGCATTCGCGACCTTTGTTGGCTGACCAACAGAGGTCTTTGCATCGCCTTTTTTTACCTCATTCTTTTTGTTGGTTCGATTGGTTTTAGATGTATTGCCTATCGAAGAAGGAGGTAAGCCGTTGATTGAAACCATGCTTAAAGAATTTATTACCTGATTTTAATAACGGCTCTACAAAATAAACTGCAGAGCCAAAATAATACGTATTTACTCGCGACCAGGCAGTTTTTTCCAAGTCACTTTATCACGTAGGTAAACCGGCTCAGACTCTTCAGCTGCAACCGCTTTGCCTTCAGCATAAGCAAATTGAGCAAGGAACGCCATGTCTTGAGCTTCTGGGAATAGCACTTCACACACTTTGGTGTTGATCGCTAGTGTGCCCATGTGCTCTGCATATGCTTCCCAACCTGTGCCTACTTTCGCCCATGTGTTGGAGTCCGCTTCAAGCTGTTCAGCCAACTCACCTGGAGGCGTCACACATTCCGCATCGACCGCAGTCCAACGACCATTATCTTCACGGCTGTAACGAGCCCAGTAAACTTCACTCATGCGAGCATCAATTGCTGTTGCAACATGAGTTTCGCCAAATTTACGGTAGCTGCCTTGCGCCATCGCTGCCAGTGTAGACACACCGATCATCGGCAAATCAGCACCAAAAGCTAAGCCTTGAGCAATACCAATGCCAATACGTACACCCGTGAAACTGCCCGGGCCTTGGCCAAACGCGATCGCGTCGATATCGGTTAAAGCAACATTCGCTTCTTTCAGTACTTCATCAACCATAGGTAGAATTTTTTTCGTATGGTCTCGAGGTGCCTCTTCGCTACGTGCGAACACCTGGTCACCAATTACTAGTGCAACTGAACAGTTTTCAGTTGCGGTATCTACTGCAAGAATTTTCGCGCTCATTTGTGTCTCAAATATTCGTTATCTAATCTAAAAATAATGGCTAAGATCAACAATGCTAATTACTCAGCAGCGGTTGAATGGTCTTTAGCTAAGAATTCTTTAATGATCCCTAAGTCACGGGTACGTGGGATAGGCGGTAAACTCGCCAAAAACACACCACCGTAATCGCGGGTCACCAAGCGGTTATCGCAAATAATTAAAGCGCCATTGTCACGTTTATCACGTATTAATCGGCCGACACCTTGTTTCAAGGTAATCACGGCGTCTGGCAACTGTACCTGTGCAAAAGGATCACCCCCTTTTAACTTACAGTCCTCGATTCGAGCCTTAAGTAAAGGGTCATCAGGGGCTGTAAAGGGCAATTTATCGATGATAACACAGCTTAATGCGTCGCCCCTAACATCTATCCCCTCCCAGAAAGCGCCAGTAGCCACCAGCAATGCGTTACCTAATTCCATGAATTCGGCTAAGGTTTTTTGCTTACTTGTCTCACCTTGCAGCAGAACTGGAACCGAGAGCGTTTCACGGAATCGCTCCCCCAACTCTTTCATCATGCTATGTGAAGTACACAAAAAGAAACAGCGACCTTGGTTTTGCTCAATCACAGGGGTCAGCATTCTTACTAGCTTGTCCGCTAAGCCCGGGCTATTCGGTTCTGGTAGATAGCGAGGCACACACAAACGCGCCTGATTTGGGTAATCAAACGGGCTCGGTAGTGAAAACTGTGCTGACGGTTTTAACCCAAGCCGTGAGGTGAAATGGTCGAAATCGTCCGACACGGCCAAAGTTGCAGAGGTAAACACCCAAGCACCCGGTTTTAGCTCAATCTGCTCATGGAATTTGTCGGCGACTGAGAGTGGCGTGATGTGCAAAGCAAAGTGTCGTGGCGTGGTGTCATACCAATACGAATAACCAGTAATCGACACGTCACATACACGTTCGATACGCGACTTAATCATGGTTGCACGCTCGAAAGCCGTGTCTAACAACTGGCTTCGACCCAATGCTAATTTCAATACATCAACGGCCAATTGCAACGCATCTTGTAAGCGAACTAACTCTCTCGCAATCGACTCTGACTTCAATGCTTCACGCCAGTTACCGCGAAAGCCCGTATCGCCAAGCACAATGCGTAGATCGGCTGACGATTGAACGAGCCTATCCCCTACTTTCTGCAGTTGGCGCATGTCTTTGGCTTCAGTTCGGTAAGCAATTTCAATGTCCTTGGCTAGCTCTTGGATCTGTCGGCTGGAAACCGATTGTCCGAAGTATTGGCTAGCGATATCGGGAAGTTGGTGCGCTTCATCGAAGATAAACACATCGGCTTCAGGTATCAGCTCACCAAACCCGGTTTCTTTGATCGCTAAATCCGCGAGAAACAAGTGGTGGTTCACTACAACAACATCAGAATCCATCGCTTTTTTACGCGCCTTCAGCACAAAGCAATCGGTGTAGCTTGGGCACTCTTTGCCTAAGCAGTTGTCGTTAGTCGAGGTAATGGTTGGAATGACCGGGCTATCTTCAGCAATATCATCACAGTCACCTAAATCGCCAGTTTGAGTCGCTGACGACCAACTGCGCACTTTCACCAACTGAGCTAACAGCGTTGGATCGGTGTGAGTGCCATGGCTCTCGATCATTTGACGACTGAGCCTGTCCAAGCACAAATAGTTTGAACGGCCTTTGAGTAACGCAACCTGACCATAAAAACCAAGCGCATCGACCATCAATGGTAAATCTCGGTGAAACAGCTGTTCTTGAAGGTTTTTAGACCCCGTACTGATGATCGTTTTCTTACCACTCAGCAGTGCTGGCACTAGATAAGCAAACGTCTTACCTGTTCCCGTTCCCGCTTCAACGACCAATTGGCTCTGTTGTTCAATAGCCTGTGAAACCGCTTCAGCCATGTCTAGCTGAGCTTGTCGAGGTTGGAACCCAGGGATCGCTTTACCCAAAGCACCATCAGCAGAAAACGTTTTAGATATCATAGAGTACGAAGTTTAGAAAAATAGAAGGCGAATTATGGCAGGTTTAGTGAGCCGGCGCGAATCAAGAATGACTTCGCACCGGAGG
The DNA here is from genome assembly GCF_041466065.1 of Vibrio sp. 10N.239.312.C11. Lineage (NCBI taxonomy): Bacteria > Pseudomonadati > Pseudomonadota > Gammaproteobacteria > Vibrionales > Vibrionaceae > Vibrio > Vibrio sp. 10N.239.312.C11. Next base: position 8,462 of record NZ_JBFSRZ010000018.1, on the reverse strand, counting down.
TGTTTGGTTTGGGTTAAGCTACCTAGAAGGTAAGAATTGAAGAAATAAAAATCAAAGAATCGTTATTATTTTCGGCTGAGATAACGCGACAACCAAGGGGCGCCTTCAAAATGATTATCGCAATGCTGCATGGCTTTCACTGCATCGGTTGGTGAGGTTTTACTTTCCCACATTTCATCTAGAACATTACCATCTAACTCTGTACTTCCCGCTAATGAATTCACTCGTTTGCAGTACAGTTTTTTTGCTAGTAACTCTTTATCCATAAGTATCACCTCTATTTTTGGCCAAAGCGTCAATGCCTCGGTTGAAGTTCAAATGCGTACTACGGTCAAAACTTGAAAAATGAAGCTTCTGCCTTTTTTTCTATCGAAAAACTGATATTTCTATATAAAACAATTTATCGATGCGATAAATGAGCAGCAGAATTTGTTGAAACCAACTTGATAATAGATTAATTATAACGGTGATACTGCGGCTCAGTTCACCGTTCGACGGCCTGCGTTAAATTTTGAAGAATCCCGATTTCATATAATAAGTGCAACATTCATGGAAGTAAGATGCAAATGGAAAGAAAAACTTTATTAACACATTGTACTGACGCCCCTGGCCTCATCTCAAAGATCACCAACATTTGTTATAAGCACCAACTCAATATTATTCACAATAATGAGTTCGTTGATAACACAAGTGGCCACTTCTTTATGCGCACCGAGCTAGAGGGCTACTTCAATGACGAAACCTTACTCGCCGATTTAGACCAAGCCCTGCCAGAAAACACAAAACGTAAGCTGGTTGATTCATCTCGTAAGCGTGTTGTGATTCTGGTAACTAAAGAAGCACACTGCCTTGGCGATATTCTGATGAAGAACTTCGATGGCAGTTTAGATGTTGATATTGCGGCAGTAGTTGGTAACTACGATACACTACAAAGCCTAACCGAGCGTTTTGATATCCCTTACCACCATGTTTCTCACGAAGGATTAAACCGTGAAGAACATGAGAAGAAGATGCTTGAAGTCATTGACCAGTATGAGGCGGACTATCTAGTGCTTGCTAAATACATGCGAGTGCTGACGCCGGGGTTTGTTGAGAAGTACAACCACAAAATCATCAACATTCACCACAGTTTCTTGCCAGCATTCATTGGTGCTAAGCCATACCAGCAAGCTTACGAGCGCGGTGTGAAGATCATTGGTGCAACGGCGCACTTTGTGACAAACGATCTCGATGAAGGTCCAATCATCAAGCAAGATGTTATCCCAGTGGATCACAACTTCAGCGCAAAAGACATGGCACAAGCGGGTCGTGACGTAGAGAAGAACGTGTTGAGCAAGGCTTTAAACAAAGTGATCAACGATCATGTGTTTGTTTACGGCAACAAGACCGTGATTTTGTAGGTCGGAGGTTCGATTTCCGGTAAGACTTCCAGTTAAAACCCAATAAAAAACACGCAATAGGGTTAATCCATTGCGCGTTTTTTGTATCTGATGATCTGAATAGCTTTATGAGATTTCCGACTACGGGAATGACGAACTCGGTGATGAATCTTATAACTATAGGCTCTAACATGCGCCCTCGAACACTCAGACTGTCAGCACTAAAGATAGACCTGGCAAACACCCCGTCATTCCGACGAGCCTAGGCGAGATCAGGAATCTATTCCCAGCCACTCTCGAATCAAATTAGGCCTGTTCTGACTCAACAATCTTCTTCAAAGAGTGTGGATGCAGCTTAATGCAAATCCCTTGATGCTTGAATGCAACCGTTGGATTATTCAAACGTTCCCCCTCACCTTTCGGGCTAGAGAGTTTTATCTTAATGCCTTGATCTGCCAAATTTTCAAACTTAGCAGCGAACTGTGGATAAGTCTCTTTAAGATCCGCTAAGTACTCATCAGCCGTTTGAGCGTGAGACGGAATCACAAATTCTACATGCTCCCAATCTTGGCTCGGGTAAACCTTGCCTTCAGCTGGGTATGGAAGCTCTAAACATTCAATCTTCCAACCAAGGCTTTGCAATGGTTTATCGAAAGCCAACACCACAATGGGACGACCATTGATCATCGCTTCTGAAATCGTAGAGCCGTATTCAGACCATGCTTGATGTGCTAATTTCGCAAGCTCAGTTTCATTGATTCTTAATGCAATATGATCCGCTTGAGCAAAGCTTAAATCCAAACCCAGCACATTTCCGAGGTTCTCAATTTTCGTCATAAACGTATCAAGGCGTGCAATCATTTGTTGTGGTTCTAGTTCAGCTTGCTTCAGGCTCATCGTCATTGTCTATGTTCTCCAAATAATGGCAGCATGGTATCAGTTTTACTTCCAGCAACAAGCGCTGCTTTGACAAAAAACACTCAAAAAGTACCGTGTCTTACTTTCCTAAATAGACAAACTTGGCTTGGTCAAAGTTGATTGTCAAAAACCCCTCAGGAAATGTTAATTTTCTATCAATTCGACCTATAAGAAAGCCCACAAAATTGGTATGATTAACGCCATTTTTGTGAACTTAAACAGAGTCTGTTGTTCATTTCAGCATTAAATCGTTAACTAGAAGCATAATTAGCCAAATTTAATGCCCACGAAATAACGGCTACTCTTATTCATCCTTGAATTGAAGGAAACGCGTGTGAATATCCAAGCACTGATTAATGACAAAGTATCTCAGGCTCTAGAAGCCGCTGGCGCACCTGCAGGCTCTCCTGCGGCTGTCCGTCAATCTGCAAAACCACAATTTGGTGACTACCAAGCAAACGGCATTATGGGTGTTGCTAAACGACTAGGCACTAACCCTCGAGAATTTGCTCAAAAAGTATTGGACGTTCTAAACCTAGACGGTATCGCTTCTAAAGTTGAAATCGCAGGTCCAGGTTTCCTAAACATCTTCCTAGATGAAACGTTCCTGGCACAACAAGCAGACGCAGCGCTTGCTGACTCTCGCCTTGGTGTTTCAGCCGCAGAAGCACAAACGATTGTTGCTGACTACTCAGCTCCAAACGTTGCAAAAGAAATGCACGTAGGCCACTTACGTTCAACGATCATCGGTGATGCTGTTGTTCGTACACTTGAGTTCTTAGGTCACAAAGTTATCCGTGCTAACCACATTGGTGACTGGGGTACTCAATTCGGTATGCTTATCGCAAACCTTGAGCGCATCCAAGCTGAAACTGGTGAAGTTTCAATGGAACTGTCAGATCTTGAGCAGTTCTACCGTGAATCTAAAAAGCTTTACGACGAAGACGAAGAATTCGCTGTGAAAGCTCGTGGCTACGTAGTGAAACTGCAAGGTGGCGACGCATACTGTGCTGAAATGTGGAAAAAGCTGGTTGACGTAACCATGGTTCAAAACCAACGTAACTACGATCGCCTGAACGTATCACTGACACGTGATGATGTGATGGGTGAAAGTATGTACAACCATATGCTTTCAAACATCGTTTCTGACCTACAAACACAAGGTCTAGCAAAAGAGTCTGACGGCGCACAAGTTGTATTCCTAGACGAATACAAAAACAAAGATGGCGACCCTATGGGCGTTATCGTGCAAAAACGTGACGGTGGCTTCCTGTACACCACCACCGATATTGCATGTGCTAAATACCGTTTTGAAGAACTGGGCGCAGACCGCGTACTTTACTTCATCGACTCTCGTCAGCACCAACATCTAATGCAAGCTTGGACTATCGTTCGTAAAGCGGGTTATGTTCCTGAGTCTGTATCTCTTGAGCACCACGCGTTCGGCATGATGCTAGGTAAAGATGGCAAGCCATTTAAAACTCGTGCTGGCGGTACAGTGCGTCTTGCTGACCTTCTGGACGAAGCAGAAGTACGTGCAACTCAGCTGATTGAATCTAAAAACCCTGAGCTAGCAGAAGACGAGAAGAAAACCATCGCGAACACAGTTGCAATGGCGGCTGTTAAATACGCAGACCTTTCTAAGCACCGTACCACTGATTACGTGTTCGACTGGGAAAACATGCTGGCATTTGAAGGCAACACAGCACCGTACATGCAGTACGCATACACTCGTGTCGCTTCAATCTTTGCTAAAGCAGGCATTTCTATGGACTCTCTTGAAGGTGAAATCAAAATCACTGAAGAGAAAGAGAAAGCCCTTATCGCGAAACTTCTACAATTTGAAGAAGCGGTACAGTCTGTTGCTCGTGAAGGTCAACCGCACATCATGTGTAGCTACCTGTTCGAACTTGCTGGTCAATTCTCTAGCTTCTACGAAGCGTGCCCTATCCTTGTGGCTGAAGATGAAACCGTTAAACAGAGCCGCCTGAAGCTTGCTGCACTGACAGCTAAGACTATCAAGCAAGGTCTGTCGCTTCTAGGTATTGAAACTCTAGAGCGCATGTAATTCCCTTCGGGTTACAATGAATAAATACAAAGGTTGATGTGAGAGCATCAACCTTTTGTTTTATCTAACGTATACTGATACCAATCGTAGTAAATAACTAATCATCCTAGCTGGTTAAAACGCTCGATAACTGCGTTAGAATTTTTGATTGTAGAGTAACTACTTATCAAAAGAATCTGCCTTGTTCTCAAACCTTTTTCCTGCGCTATTTCTGATCATTTACTTACTGTGATTGGTATGACTTCAAGAAATCGAAATGGATAATAATAATGAGCTTTGAACTTCACCCACAGTTAGCAAAAGACACCACGCTTATCGGCGAATTTCCACTAAGCTTGGCGCTGCTAAGCAAAGACGGTGCAGTGCCTTGGGTTATCTTGGTACCCAAACGCGCCAACCTAAAAGAGTTGCACCATCTACCAATGAAAGAACAACAGCAGTTCTTACTTGAGTCTCAAGCGGTAAGCCAAGCATTAGAAGCGACATTCCAACCAGACAAATTAAACCTAGGCGCGCTAGGTAACATGGTGCCACAACTGCACATTCACCATATTGCACGTTTCAAAGATGACATCGCATGGCCAGGCCCGGTATGGGGAAATACCAAAGGTGAGCAGCGTACGGAAGAAGAACAAGCTGCAATCCATACTCGTATCCAGAACGTTTTGTCGCTGAGTTCTATCTTCAAGAAAGCGTAATTTGAGTTAGTCTCATTGAGCTTTAAAACAAGACAGTTCAGAAAAGACACATAACAAAAAACCGCTCACCTAAAATAGGTGAGCGGCTTTTTTATTGTCTAATATCGTCGCTTTCAACGAGAGTATGAAGACCTGAACTACATCATCACATTCAGTGACAAACCATCTTGTTTGCTGATGGTGTAGCGAATACGTGTTGTGTGACCATGCTTATTGGTGTCGACCAAGCGAGATATCTTGCCTTTCTTGACCCACACTCCCAGCATCGCATCGATACCGTCTTCACTTACCCCAAACTTAGATGCAAGCTCACTACGAGCAGCAACACCTTCGTTATCAATGTATCGATGAAGTTCAGTTAAAATCATACTACTTGCACCTCAAGTGCTTTTTGCTTACTGCCGATTTTCTTGAAGATGCGATACGTCACCACAAAACCACCAGCAATTGCCACCATCCACACAGCACTACTTACTGGGTGTACAGCGAAGTTTGCTGCTTGGTAATAGAAGGTCGCACCGAAGTAACCAAGTGCCATTGTCCAAACTGCGATGAAGCGGGCAAACGTCTGACCAAATTCACGAACATAAGCACCCATCGCTGCCACACAAGGTGTGTAAAGCAAGATTAGGATTAAGTAAGCAAACGCAGCGTGGCCTGATACAAACTTATCTTTCAAGTTACCAAAGATCGAAGTATCAACCTCTTGATCAGCAGCCACAGAACTAGAGTCAGACAAGTCACCAACTTCAATGCCTAATGGATCGGAATAGCTCAAACCAGCAAGGTTTTCAGGAATGGTCATTACGGCTTCTTCTAAACTTGCCGCTAGATCAAACTCAGCCGCTTCTTCATCAGAAGGTGTGGTGTATAAGCTATTTAGCGTACCAACCACGGCTTCTTTCGCAAAAATACCGGTAATGATACCAACCGTTGCAGGCCAGTTCTCTTCAGTAATACCAATCGGTTGGAACACTGGAGTTACAACTTGAGCCGCTTTAGATAGCACAGAACTTTCACTGTCTTCGTTACCAAAACTGCCGTCCATACCTAATGAATTCAAGAAACTCAGAATTGCCACAACCATTACAATGGTTTTACCTGCGCCAAGCACGAAACGTTTCAGCTTCTGCCAAGTTTTCAGCATCACGTTTTGCACGGTCGGCAATTCGTAATCCGGCATTTCCATAACCAAGCTATCGCTGCTACCAGGATAGATAGTATTTTTAAGGAACAAGCCCGTAAATACAGAAGCCAGAATACCCATGATGTACAGAGCGAACACAACGTTTTGTCCAGCACCAGGAAAGAATGCAGCAGCAAACAGTGCGTATACAGGTAGACGAGCACCACATGACATAAAGGGTGCCATTGATGCGGCGAGTTTACGTTCGCGCTCTTGGTCAAGAGTACGAGTTGCCATGATAGAAGGTACGTTACAGCCAAAACCCAGAACAAGTGGTACAAATGCTTTGCCCGGTAAGCCAATCTTCTGCATCACTTTATCCAGTACAAATGCAGCGCGGGCCATGTAGCCTGAACTTTCTAGTACCGCTAAGAATAAGTAAAGCGCGGCAATCACCGGAATAAAGGTCGCAACCGTTTGGATACCACCACCAATACCATCAGCAAGAACGGTGACTAGCCAAATCGGTAAGTGACCATCTAATAAGTGATGTCCGCCATCAACTAATATTGCGCCAACACCAATATCGAAGAAGTCGATAAACGCGCTACCAATATTGATAGAGAACATAAACATTAGGTACATGATGACGAAGAAGAAAGGAATCCCGACCCATTTATTCAAAATGAATTGATCGGCTTTCTCTGTGAAATTACGGCTCAGTTTGCCTTCGCTGCGACGAACTCGTTTACAAAGTTCATGTAAGAAAGTGTATTTAGCGTCAGCAACAGCAAGATCAATATCGAAATCGGCACCAAGACGCACACTATCAATTTGAGTGCGAGTTTGTGGGGCCAAACCATTCAATACCAAGTAATCATTTTCTAAAGCACGAATCGCTAGCGCTCGGTGAGATACGTCAGCATCATCAAATTGTGACTCAACAGAAGGAATAAGAGCTTCTAACGCGGCATCGTAATCAATCGAGATAGGATCAAGACTCACACCTTGAACCAGAAGCTTATGCAAACGCTCTTTAAAACGAACCACTTGTCCTTTATCGTTTGCTGACAAGCTTAGAACCGGGCAACCTAGCTCTTTTTCTAGAGCCTTAAGATTAATCACCTGACGCTCACGCTTTAATACATCCATTTTGTTCAATACAACGATCATTGGGCGACCCAACTCTCGCAATTGTAATGTCATGTATAAGCTTCTTTCCAAACAGCTAGCATCAACAACATTGATGATCACGTCCGCGGGGTGAGTAAGCACGGCGCGTGATGCAATAGACTCATCGATACTGTTTGCATCATTACCACTGTCTAGTGCATAAATGCCTGGTAAATCCGTTAACTGGAATTGATCACCAGCGTGCGAATATAAACCGGTTTTCTTTTCTACGGTCACACCAACCCAGTTACCAACGTGCTGTTTTGCGCCAGTTAATGCGTTAAATAATGTTGTTTTACCACTATTAGGGTTACCAACAGTAAGAACTTGATAATCCATTTAGATAACCTCGATTTGTTCTGCAATGCTTTCACGAATGGCTATAGAAACACCTCTCACTTCAACTTGAAGCGGATCACCCATAGGTGCACGACGGATAAGTGTCACCTCGGTTTTTGGCAACATGCCCATAACCATTAGTTTTTTTCTAACGTCTGGTGTTAAACCTGTAAGTGCAACAATAGAAGCCGCTTTTCCTTGCTCTAGTTGTGAGAGTTTCATAAGTACCCAGTTCGAGATTGATAATGAGAAAGATTGTTATTACCGACATAATACACGCACATACCCACAATTCTATTGTGTGAAATCAATGTTTTCGAAAATACACTCTCGTAAATTTCGTTAAAAACGTTTACGTCAAAAACGTTACTTTCAACAATTAGTGGGGACTACCTCACTAGTACGCGTCAACCAAAAAACAGTAAAACACTAATAATCAACAACTTATAATAATGTCGGTTTTCTCACAGTCATCTGTCGTTAATTTTATAAGCAAAACAAGTCGCTACCCGTATAGTTACTCCATCGAAGAGAAACTCTTTCTCTTTAATTTTATTCCAGAGGTGATGTGGCTAGCCATATCACTCCGGCAGCAAGCGAAGGTGTCATTGGCACCCGTGGTATAGTCCCCCCGGCTATACCACGATATTTTTTTTCTTCCTTTTGTTTTAACCCACAAACCTTTTTAAATTCCCCAACTATCGTTATATCTCGTATCTCGTATCTCGTATCTCGTATCTCGTATCTCGTATCTCGTATCT